>NZ_JAYMZS010000074.1:0-45951 GCF_035828755.1 Amycolatopsis sp. H20-H5
ACCAGTCGCCGTCCACTCCGGACACCCGGCCGTTGGCGTCGGCGGTCAGCGTCTTGCCCGCTTCGAGCCCGATCGACTCCAGGCCGAGGTCCTTGGTCGCCGGCCGCCTGCCGGTGGCCACGAGCAGCTCGTCGACGGTGATCGTTTCGCCGCCCTTCAGCTCCAGCTCGGTACCGCCGTCCACAGAGGACACGCCGGAAAGTCCGGAACCGGTGTGCACGGTCACGCCCGCCGCACGCAGCCCTTCGAGAACGGCGTCGCCGACGAAACCGGGGAGCTTGGGCAAGGGACGCTCGCCGGTGATGATCAGGTGCACGTCGGCGCCGAGGGTGGCCCACGCCTGCGCCATTTCGACCCCGACGACCCCGCCGCCGAGCACGCCGAGGCGGGCGGGCACCGCGCTCGCGGAGGTCGCCTCACGGGAGCCCCAGACGGAAATCCCGTCGATACCGGGAATCGGCGGCACGCTCGGGACGCTGCCGGTGCACACGATCACGGCGCGGTTCGCCCGCAGCACCCGGTCGCCGTCGAGGGTCACTTCACGCTCACCGGTGATCCGGGCGTGCCCGCGCAGGGCTTCGATGCCCACGCCTTTCGCCCAGTCGACCTGCCCGGTGTCATCGCCCTTGCCGGTGAAGGCGTCGCGTCGCGCGAACACGGCCGAGGGGTCGAGCCGGTCGCCGACCGGGATGCCCGGAATCCGGCGGGCCGCCGCGAGCAGGGTGCCCGGCCGCAGCAGCGCCTTGCTCGGAATGCAGGCCCAGTAAGAACATTCGCCGCCGAAACGCTCGTGCTCGACAAGCGCGACGGAAAGCCCGCCGCGCCGCGCCCGTTCGGCGGCGACCTCGCCAACGGGACCCGCTCCGATCACCACTACGTCAAAACTCTGTGCTGACATGCTTTCAGCGCACACCACCGCGCAGCTTCGCGCAACCCAAAGGTATCCTGCACGACAGGCTGGAATAGGCGGCGGCAGCGAATCCACCATGTCGCCCTGCCGGTTGCACGTAGTAGTACTCGATCGAGCATGGGAGGTCTTCGTGGCCAGGAACACGGCTGTGCATTTGCTGGACGATCTCACCGGCGAACCCGCCGAAGAGACGGTGGGTTTCGCGCTGGACGGAATCGACTACGACATCGATCTTTCGGTGGACAACGCCGTCGCGCTCCGGACGCTTTTGGACAAGTACGCCGGGCACGCCCGGCGTACCGGCGGGCGTAAACGCCGCGCCAAGGTAGTCGCGCAGCCGAAGGCCGCCCGCACTGCGAAAGCCGCCGCCAAGGCCGCTGTCACGCCGGGCAAGAAAGTCGCCGCGAAGCCGGTCGCCGGTCGTAAGACAGCAGCCACGCGCACCGCGGCCGCCAAGGTCGTGACGCCGAAGACCCCGGCGAAGGCAGCTGCGAAGACCTTGTCCGCGAAGGCAGTGCCCAAGGCAGTGCCCAAGACCGTGGCCAAGGCAGCGCCCAAGACCACGACGAGGACGACGGCGAAAGCCGCTCCGAAGAGCACCACTCGCGCCACCGCCAAAACGGCGCCGAAGGCGGCGGCAAAGGCCGCTCCCAAAGCAGCCGTGAAGACCACTGCCCGGAAGCCCGCGGCAGCTGTCAAAAAGGTGGAAACGGCAACGGCCGCGGCGGCGAAGACCCGCGCGAAGAAGGCCACGGAAACGAAAGCCGTGGACCCCAAGAAAGCGACTCGGGCGAGCACCCGAAAGATTCCGACGGTGACTTTCTCAGCAGCGAAATGACGGCGTCATCCCTTAAATGACGGGGTGCCACAAACCGGCTAGCCGGTTTGTGGCATGACCGCGTTCTCTCGTTGCGCGCCTTCCGCGTGCCACTGCGTGTAGCGGTAACGCGAGTGCAGAAGAGCGCGATGCCACTCGAGTTCCCACTCCGCGGGCTTACGCCGGTCCAGTGACCCCAGTTGGCGGCCCGCCGCCACTCGCACCGCGGCGGAGACCTCGGCCACACCGGCGCGAAGCCCGTGATCAGCCAACGAGGCCACCGGGCTGCGATGTGAATCGAGCGGCCGCGGGTCGGGCGGCGCCGTCGTGAGGTAGGCGCCGATCCGCTCGGCCGCGGTGTGGATGAGCAGGGTCGAGTGCGCGAGCAGCCCGGTCTTGGTCCGGAAGACCGCGAACCCGCACAGCTTCGACTCGCCGATGAACAGCCCACGCTCGCCCAGCCGCGGCGGCAGGCCGAGCTCCCGCACCGCCGCGCTCATGAGTTCCCCGAGTGCCTCGAGTGGACGGTCCGCCGGACCGGGCAGCACGAGGGTGATGTTCAGGTTGCCGGGGTCGTGGAAGACCGTGCCGCCCCCGCTGGCCCGGCGCAGCACCGGGATCCCGTCCCGCGCACAGGCGTCGAGGCGCACCTCGCGGTGCACCTTCTGCCCGCGCCCGACGACGACGCAGGCGGGGTTGCGCCAGATCCACAGGAGCGGCGCGACCGGTGCCGCGCGCAGGAGCGCTTCGTCGAACGCAAGGTTTTCGGCCGGGTCCTCGAAGACGGCGTCGATGTCCGAGCCGGGTTTCACCACAGGTGGTTCACAGTGCTTTGAGTTCCTCCACGATCTCGCCCACCGACGACTTGGCGTCCCCGAAGAGCATGCTGGTCTTCGGATCGTAGAACAGGTCGTTGTCGATGCCGGCGAAGCCCGAGCTCATCGAGCGCTTGAGCACGATGACCGACCGGCTGTGGTTGACCTTGAGGATCGGCATGCCGTAGATCGGCGAGCCGGGATCGGTCTCCGCCGCCGGGTTGGTGACGTCGTTCGCGCCGATCACCAGCGCGACGTCGGTCTGCGCGAACTCGGAGTTGATCTCGTCCATTTCCTTGAGCTGCTCGTACGGCACGTCGGCCTCGGCGAGCAGCACGTTCATGTGGCCGGGCATCCGGCCCGCCACCGGGTGGATCGCGTAGGCCACGGTGATTCCCTTGGCCTCCAGCAGTTTCGCCATCTCCCGCACGGTGTGCTGGGCCTGTGCCACGGCCATGCCGTAACCGGGGACGACCACCACCTTGTTGGCGTAGGCCATCTGGATCGCGGTGTCGGACGCGCTGGTGCTGCGAACGGGCCTGGTCTCAGTGGACCGGTTGCTCGCCACCGCGGGCCCGCCGCCGAAGCCGCCGGCGACGATCGCCGGGATGGACCGGTTCATCGCCTTCGCCATCAGGTTGGTCAGGATAGAGCCGGAGGCGCCGACGATCATGCCCGCGACGATCAGCGCGGTGTTGTCCAGCGCCAGCCCCATCGCGGCGGCCGACAGCCCGGTGAGCGCGTTGAGCAGCGAGATGACCACCGGCATGTCCGCGCCGCCGATCGGCAACACGACCGTCACGCCCAGCACGGCGGCGGCCACGAGCAGTCCGATCATGAGCAACTCCGCGTCACCGCCGCTGGCGATCACCACGGCGCACACGATCGCGACGACCAGCAGGACGGCGTTGACCGGCTGCTGGAGTTTGCCCATCGTGATGGGCCGCCCGGAGATGAGTTCCTGGAGCTTGCCGAACGCGATGTTCGAGCCCCAGAAGGAGATGGAACCGATCAGCGCGGCGAACAGCGACGCGATGGCGACGTAGAGCGGCTCGTGCGCGTAGCCGTCGGTCGAGCGGAACTCGACCCACGCGATGAGCGCGACGGCACCGCCGCCGACGCCGTTGAACAGCGCGACCATCTGCGGCATCGCGGTCATCTTGACCTTGCGCGCGGCGGGCACGCCGACGACGGCGCCGATCGCGACGCCCACTGCGATGAGCAGCCAGTTGCCCATGCCCGGGGTCAGCAGCGTGGCGATCACCGCGATGCCCATGCCGGTGGCGGCGATCCAGTTGCCGCGCACGGCGGTGCGCGGGCCGGTCAGCCCCATCAGGCCGTAGATGAACAGCGCGAACGCGACTATGTAGAGGACGGCGACGAAACTCGTCATGAGTCTTCACCGTCCTTGGACTCGGCTTCGACGGGCGCGGGCTTGACCTTGAACATCGACAGCATCCGGTCGGTGACGAGGAACCCGCCGACGACGTTGATGGTGCCGAAGGCGATCGCGATGACGAGCAGGATCTTGTTGAGCACGCCGTCCACGCCGAGGCCGAGCACGATCAGCCCGCCCAGCAGGACGATGCCGTGGATGGCGTTGGTCCCGGACATCAGCGGTGTGTGCAGGGTGTTGGGCACCTTGGAGATCACCGCGAAACCCACGAAACCGGCGAGCACCAGCACCGCCAGGCTTTGTACGAGCATCACTCGTCCCCTTCTTCCGGCACTGCGGACTCGGCGGCTTCAGTGGCTTCGGCGGCTTCAGTGGCTTCGGCGGCTTCAGTGGCTTCAGTGGCTTCGGCGGCTTCAGTGGCTTCGGCGGCTTCAGTGGCTTCGGCGGCTTCAGTGGCTTCAGTGGCTTCGGCGGCTTCAGTGGCTTCGGCGGCTTCCGGCTCGGCGGGCCGCCCCGCCACGCAGGCCCCGGCGACGACCTCGTCGGAAAAGTCGAGCGCGAGCGCGCCTTCGGCGTCCACCATCAGCTCGAGCAGTTCGGTGACGTTGCGGGCGTAGAGCTCGCTGGCGTGCTGGGGCATTTCGGCGGCGAGGTTGAGCGGGGCCGCGATGGTGACGTCGTGCTCGACGACGTCCTCGCCGGGCCGGGTGAGCTCGCAGTTGCCGCCGGATTCGCCGGCGAGGTCGACCACGACCCCGCCCGCGGGCATGCCCTTGACCGCTTCGGCGGTGACCAGCGTCGGCGCCCGGCGACCGGGCACGAGCGCGGTGGTGATGACGACGTCGAAGCGCGTGATCGCCTCGGTCAGCCTTCGCTGCTGTTCGGCGCGCTCGTCCTCGGTGAGCTCGCGTGCGTAACCGCCTTCGCCGGCCGCCTCGATGCCAAGGTCGAGGAACTGCGCGCCGATCGAGCGCACCTGCTCGCCGACCTCCGGCCGGACGTCGTACCCGGTGGTCTGCGCGCCGAGCCGCTTGGCCGTGGCGAGGGCCTGCAGCCCGGCGACACCGGCGCCGAGCACGAGGACCTTGGCCGGGGGCACGGTGCCCGCGGCGGTGGTGAGCATGGGGAAGAACCGGGGCAGCTTCTGCGCCGCGAGCAGGACCGCGCGGTATCCGGCGACGCTGCTCTGCGACGAAAGCGCGTCCATCGCCTGTGCGCGCGAGATACGCGGGATGGCTTCGACGGCGAACGCCCGGACGCCCGCTTTATTTAGCACGGCTATGCCATCAACGTCACCGCGAGGATTGAGGAAGCCGATGAGCAGCTGCCCGGCCTGGAGTTTCCCGGTTTCGCCCGGCGTCGGCGGCGCGACCTTGAGTACGACTTGGGCGCTCCACGCGTCGCCGATGACCGCGCCCGCGGCGGTGTACGCCTCGTCGGCGAACCGCGCCCCGGCGCCCGCGCCCCGTTCGACGACGATCCGCAGGCCGCGTTTGGCCAGCCTCTCGACCAGTTTGGGCACCAGTGCCACCCGGTTCTCGCCGGGCCTGGTCTCCTTCACCACGCCGACCGTGAGCTGTTCGCTGTCCGCCACGCGACCTCCTCTTCCCTGAGGCTCTGGATCACGCAAGGTGTACCACGCCGAGGGCGCGATACCCACGTCCGAGAGTCGCAAGTCGGAGCGGGGTCAGCCGCTGCGCCAGCTGGGCACGCCCAGGAAGATCAGCCGCAGCCGTCGTTCGGCGGTGCGCACTATCCGCCGGTCGGTCTCGGCGTCGCGGGGGCGGGCTTCGAGCAGCTCGACGACCGTGGACAACATGGCGGTGACGATCAGGTCGGCCATCATGTGCAGGTCGTCGGTGGTCCATTCGCGCAGCACCTCGAACCGCGCGAGGTCCACCGCCAGCTCGCTGGAAAAAAGCTTCAGCTCGAACCCGATGGCCCGCTGCACCGGACCCGCGCCGCTGTAGCGCTCACGGGTGAGGAACCGGAAGTGGTCTTCGTGTGCACGCACGTGCTCGTAAAGCGTACGCACCGACGCGCGGATCATGTCCGTGTAGGCGCTCGGGTTGCTCCGGGCCGAGCGGATCATCCCGCGCAGCGTGCGCATCGACTCCTCCACCAGCGCGACGCCGAGCTCGTCCATCGAGGCGAAATGGCGGTAGAACGCGGTGGGCACGATGCCGGCCTGTTTCGCCACTTCCCGCAGGCTGAGGCTGGCGAACCCGCGGTCGGCCAGCAGGTCGAGCGCCGCGTCGAGCAGACCCTGCCGGGTGCGTTGCTTGCGCTCCTGGCGGGTCACGGGCTCGGTGCTCACAACGGACAGCGTACGGGCCCCGTCGCTATAACCCACGTCACATCGCCTCGCCCTCGCGTTGACAGTTCGGCCGTCATGCACTCCACTATTCAGTGTACAGCTGTTCACTGTAACCAGGAGGTGCCATGACAGCGCTGTTACCGCGGCGGGCGCGCAGGCTGGCCTCGCTGGCCGAGGCCCTGCTCACGCCGCACGGGATGGACCGCTATCTCGAGCTGATCGACCCGATGCTGGTCCGCCGCGAGATCCGCGGCCTGGTGACGGCCGTGCGCCACCAGACCGGCGACACCGTCACCCTCACGATCCGGCCCAGCCGTGCCTGGCGCGGGTTCGGCGCCGGCCAGTACGTCCGGGTCACCGTCGAGATCGACGGCGTCCGGCGCACCCGGTGCTATTCGCCGTCCTGCTCGCAGCACACGCGCGATGGACTGCTGGAACTCACGATCAAGGCCGACCCGCAGGGGCTCGTCTCTCGCTACCTGCACGAACAAGCCGGAGTCGGCACGGTGCTCGGGCTGTCGCGGCCGGACGGCGGTTTCACGCTGCCCACGCGCCGCCCGCACCGGATCGTGCTGATCAGTGGCGGCAGCGGGATCACCCCGGTGCTCTCGATGCTGCGCACCCTCGTCGACGAGGGTCACGCGGGCGAAATCGTCTTCCTGCAGTACTCGAACACCGGTGACGACGTGCTCTACCGAGAGGAACTCGCGGAGCTCGTCGCACGGCACCCCGGACTCCGCGTCGTCCACGCCTACACCCACGCGAAAACCGGCGCTGAGCTCCACGGCTTCTTCTCCGCCAAGCAGCTGACGAAGGTCGCGCCGTGGTACCGCGACGCGGAAACCTTCGTCTGCGGACCGAAGCCGCTGATGGACTCGGTGCGCGAACTGTTCGAGGCGGACGAGTTGAGTGAACGCCTGCACACCGAGGAGTTCACCCCGCCCGCGCTCACCTTCGACACCGCGAGCGCCGAGGGACAGGTGCGCTTCGCGCGCAGCGGCCACGAGTTCGCCAACTCCGGCAAGCCGTTGCTTGAGCAGGCCGAGGACGCCGGGCTGAAGCCCGAGCACGGCTGCCGGATGGGCATCTGCTTCTCGTGCACGCAGGTCAAGACCTCAGGCTGCGTGCGCAACGCCAAGACCGGCGAACTGTCCGAAGAGGAAAACGTAGAAATCCAGCTCTGTATCTCCGTCCCGGTCGGGGACGTCGAGATCAACGCCTAAGGAGCACCCATGACTGGCTTGCAGGACCGGCTCACCCCCGGGCAGATCGACGAGTTCGGCCGCGAACTCGACGCGATCCGGCAGCGGATCGTCGCCGACCTCGGTCAGGTCGATGTCGACTACATCCACACCGTGATCAAGACCCAGCGTGCCCTCGAAGTGACCGGCCGCGGACTGATGTTCGCCGGGTTCTTCCCGCCCGCCTGGGTCGCCGGGGTCGCCGCGCTTTCCGTCGCGAAGATCCTCGACAACATGGAGATCGGCCACAACGTCATGCACGGCCAGTACGACTGGACGCGTGACCCGGCGCTGAGCTCCCAGAAGTTCGAATGGGACAACGTGGCGCCCGCCGAGAACTGGCGGCACTCGCACAACTACATGCACCACACGTTCACCAACATCCTCGACAAGGACCGCGACATCGGTTACGGCGTCCTGCGGATGGACCGGGCGCAGGAATGGCGGCCGTACTACCTGGGCAACCCGGTGTACGCCGCCCTGCTCGCGGTGTTCTTCCAGTGGGGCGTGATGCTGCACGACCTGGAGTTCGACCGGATCGTCAGCGGCGAGCGGAAGCTTTCGGACACCAAGGAAGTCGCCCTCAAGATGGTCAAGAAGGCGTCGCGGCAGGTCGGCAAGGACTACATCCTGTTCCCGCTGCTGACCGGGCCGATGGCGCCGCTGACCTTCGTCGGCAACGCGACCGCGAACCTGGTGCGCAACCTGTGGTCGTTCTCGATCATCTTCTGCGGTCACTTTCCCGCCGAGGTGGAGAGCTTCACCGAGGAGGAGACCGAGAACGAGTCGCGCGGGCAGTGGTACCTGCGCCAGATCCTCGGCTCGGCGAACATCAGCGGCGGAAAGCTGTTCCACATCATGAGCGGGAACCTCTCGCACCAGATCGAGCACCACCTGTTCCCGGACATCCCGGCGCGCCGCTACCCGCAGATCGCGGGCGAGGTGCGGGCGATCTGCGAGAAGTACGGCCTGCCCTACAACACCGGTGGCCTGCCGAAGCAACTGTTCTCGGTGGCGAAAAAGATCGTGAAGCTCGCCATGCCCTGGACCACCGTGCCGGACAAGCCCAGTACCGTGGAGCGGGACAAGGTTCTCCGAGCAGCCTAAAAGGGTGTCTGACATGGTCGGTCAGTTCGAGAGCAAGAAGGACACGATCCAGGTGATCACCGAATCGGCGGCGACGCACATCGGGAACATCGCGACGATCATCACCGGCGCGGTCCGCGACGTCGCGCGCGAGACCGGCGACTGGCTGACCGACGTCATCGAGATGCGCGAGGCCTCGCAGCGTGCCCAGGACGACGAGCGCGAACTGCGCGTCGCCAAGGACGTCAAACCAGAAACCGTCTCACGGGTAGGACGGCACGTAGTTGATCTGGTGTGCCCGGTCCGACTGGCCGCCGGTGTCGTTGACGACGTGCCGGATCGTGCCGACCCCGCCGAGTGAAACCGAGACCAGGTGGTGCAATCGCACGCCCGGGGTGTCCGGCACCTCGAACGAGCGTGCCGCGACGACGGCCGGATTGACGTCGAAGTACGAGTAGCTGCCCAGCCCCCACGCCTCGTGGCTGGTCACCGAGTCGGCGACCTTGTACGCGGCCCAGCCAGGATCGCCGCCACTCGTCCAGGATGCCTGGTCGGGCGGGTCGTACGGGAACTCGTTCTGGTAGAAGTACGTCCGGCCGCCGTTGCCGTTCCACAGCGTCTCGTACTGCTGATAGTGCTCGACGGACAGGCCGTACATCGTGACGTCGTCCCCGTTGACGACCAGTCCGTTCGCCGCGGTGTTGACCGTCCAGCCGACCTGGTCGCCGTGATCGGCCCGCCAGAGCCACAGGTGGTCGCCGATGACGTTGTCGCTGTTCACCCTCAGGCTGACCGTCGCTTTGGCTGGCGTCGCGCCGCCGCCGACGCGGAAGAACAGGTCGTGCAGTGAGGTCGGGTCGGCCGCGTGGCGGGCGTGCGAACCGGCGGGGCCGATCTCGACCAGGACCGGGGAGTTCACCGGTCCCGCGTCGATGAGCAGGCCCGCGATTTTCACCCCGCCGACGTCGTCGGCGGTGATGACCGGGAGGCCGGTGTCCGGCACCAGGGTGGCCAGGCCCAGGCCCAGCACCACGGTGCCGGGCCGGGTGATCCTGAGTGTGTCGTCCAGGTGGTAGACCCCCGGGGTGACCAGGAGGTTGCTGCCCGCAGCCAATGCCCTGTTGAGGGTCGCCGCGGTGTCGCCCTGTTTCGCGATGTGGAAGTGCCGGAGCGAGATCGACGAACCGGCCGCCGCGCCGCCACGCCAGCTGGTGCCGACGGCGTCGTGCCGCAGCGCCGGAACGAACACGGCGTACTCGCCGGTTTCGCCGACGTGGAGGAACGGCTTCTCGCGGACGACCGGGGTCCGCGCGATGTGCGTGTTCGGCGGATCCGGGAACGTCTGTGCCGGCGTGCCCGTCGAGCCGACGTGGACCATGTTCCACACCGAGCCCGACCAGCGGCCGACCTCGGAGTTGCGGGTCAGGAACTGCTGCTGGGAGCCGGACTCCACCAGGCCGTCGACCTTCGTGTCGGCCAGCAGGCCGCCGCTGGCCCAGCCGTCGTCGCCGTTCCAGAGCTGCAACCGGCCCTTGAGGTGCATGCGGCGGTACGGCGCGGCCTGCGCGGCGGCCCAGCGGCAGAGCTGACCGGCGGGCGGGGTGACCGCGAGGTTTTCCGCGCCGCGCCAGAAGTTCTGGGTCGCGTTGCCCTTGTTGCCGGGATCGCCGCCCTGCTGCAGCCAGTCGGCCTCGACGCGCACGTGCCCGGTGATCTCGACGTCTCCGGGCGAAAGACCGAGGCCCGCGACCTGCGTGTAGAAGCCGAGCTTGGCGTCGGCGGTGTAGCTACCCGGCTTGAACAGCACCGCGTACCGCTCGTCGCCGAACTGGTTGGTGTGCTGCTGCGCGAAGATCGTGTCGAGGCGGTTCTGGATGGTCGCCGCCGGGGTCGACGGATCGAACACCCAGACGTTCGGGCCGAAGTCCGGGTCGGCGGGGCCACCTCCGGTGTGCACGGTGAGCTCCCACAGTGAATAGCCGTACGCGGTGCGGACGCCGGAGGCATACCGTGACACTCGGCGGGCCCCCGTCACAAGCTGAACCAGTGTCACGTCCAGGTCACGGTCGGGTCAACAAGGGCCGCGAGGTGTGCCCGAAGGGTTTGGGGCCACTGCCCGTTCATACTTGCCCGGTCACCCCGCCGCGGCAGGCGATCCGGGGGATAGCCGGGTGGGCGTGGGCGGCCACCGCGCGGCAAGCTGTGTCTCGTGACCGGTCCTCCCGTACTCCGTCCCCCGCGGGGCCTGGCGCGGAGGGTGGTCGCGGCCCAGGGCAGCCGCGCGTACCGGACCGGGCTCGTCTGGGTGGTTATCGGCACTCCGCTGTCACTGGTATTCCTGGTGAGCATCCTGCTGGGGCTCGCGCTGGGCACGGTGCTGAGCCCGATGTTCCTCGGCCTCGTGCTGCTCGCGGGGGTCATGGCCTACGCGCGGGGACTCGGCGGGCTGCACCGGCGGCTGGCCGGGAGCCTGCTCGGCACGCGGGTCGCCGAACCGATGCCCGCCCCGCTGGCGCCGGGCCTGTGGAACTGGATCAAGGCCCGCGTCGGCGACCCGATCGGGTGGCGCGCGATCGCCTACCTGGTGCTCCGGGTGCCGCTGGCGCTGGTCGACCTGGTCTTCGTCGGCACCCTGCTCGTCTACGGGATCGCGACGACGACCTACCCGTTCTTCTGGTTCACCACCGGCGGGCGGGTGATGCCGCTGTTCGACCTGCTGGTCGAGAACTGGGTTCTCACCCTGCCGCTGGCCGCGTTCGGGATCCTGATGCTGCTCGCGATGCCGTGGGTGGTGAACGGCGTGGTGACCATCGACCGGCTGCTGGTGCGCGGACTGCTCGGGCCGACGGCGCTCGCCGAGCGGGTGCGGGACCTGGAGGAGAGCCGGGCGAGCGCGGTCGACGACGCGACCGTGCGGCTGCGGCGCATCGAGCGCGACCTGCACGACGGGGCGCAGGCGCAGCTGGTCGCGCTGGCGATGAAACTCGGCATCGCCAAGGACGACCTCGACACCGGCACCGCCGACGTCGACCAGGTGCGGGCCCTGGTCACCGCCGCGCACGCCAACGCCAAACAAGCGCTCGCCGAGCTGCGGGACCTCGCCAGGGGAATCCATCCGGCGGCGCTCGACGCCGGTCTCGACGTCGCCCTGTCCACTTTGGTCTCCACGACCGGGATCGACGCGCGGCTGAGCGTGGACCTGCCGACGCGGCCGTCGCCGTCGATCGAGACCATCGCCTACTTCACCGTGGCGGAGCTGCTGACCAACGCGGCGAAACACGCGGCACGCCCGATCGGGGTCGAAGTGGGCTCGGCCGGGGGCGTCCTGCGGCTCGTCGTGCGCGACGGGGGTCCCGGTGGCGCCAGGGTGGCGGCGGGCGGCGGGCTCGCGGGCCTGGTGGAGCGGCTGCGCACGGTGGACGGCGGGCTCGCGGTGTCGAGCCCGCACGGCGGGCCGACGGCGATGACCGTCACGATCCCGCTGTCCGGCTAAGGTTCCGACCGAACCTTCACGAGTCCTCCCAGGGGCGGCACAGTGCGCATCGTCATCGCCGAAGACTCCACCATCCTGCGCCAGGGCCTGGCGGAGCTGCTCACCCTGCGCGGGCACGAGGTCGCCGCCGCGGTGAAGGACGGGGAGAGCTTGCGCGCCGCCGTGCGCGAGCACCGGCCGGACGTTTCGGTGGTGGACGTCCGGATGCCACCGACGCACACCGACGAGGGCCTGCGCGCGGCGATCGCCCTGCGTGACGAGCTTCCCGGCTGCGCGATCCTGCTGTTCTCCCAGTACGTCGAAACGAAGTACGCGGCGCAGCTGCTGGCCGACCGGGCCGGCGGTGTCGGCTATCTGCTCAAGGACCGGGTCGCCGAGGTCGCCGACTTCCTCGACGCGCTGCACCGGGTGTCCGCGGGACAGACTGTGCTCGACCCCGAGGTGGTGAGCCAGCTGTTTTCCGCGACCCGGCGGACTTCCGCGCTGAGCGAGCTGACCGCCCGCGAGCGGGAGGTGCTGGGCCTGATGGCGGAGGGCCGGTCGAACTCGGCCATCGCCGCGGGGCTGTTCCTTTCGGCGGGTTCGGTGGAGAAGTACGTGACCAGCATCTTCGGCAAACTGGGGCTGCCGCAGTCCGAAGGGGACAACCGGCGGGTGCTCGCCGTGCTGCGGTACCTGGACTCCTGACCCGCCCGGCCGCTACCCGCTCAGCCGCGCTCGGCGCTTGCGCGACGTCGCCGGATCCGGCTGGCCAAGCTGGTCGCGATCGGGAAGAAGATCCAGCACGCGTAGGCGTACCCGGTGAAGAACGACACCGGGATCGACAGCAGGAACGTCGCGGCCATGATCATGACCTGCATGGTCGAGTTGGCGAACAGGTCCGGCGGCGTGTCGTCGCGGTACAGGTGATGGCGGCGGATTTCACGGAGCATCAGCAGGAACAGCAGGCTCGCAGTGGCCTGGACCAACGCGTAGAAGGCGAACCGGGCCTGGAAAGCGCCCTCACCGGTGAGCACCTTCGTCGCGAACGGCGTCACCACCTGCATGAGCAGTCAGTACAGCGTCAGCGTTCCGAGCTTGCCGCCGAGCGAGGTGACGTACCGGAACACCCGGTGATGCCCGCTCCAGTGCGCGCCGATCACCAGGAAACTGACGAGGAACGCGATGTACTCCCAGCGATGCTCCAACGCCGAGTGCAGCAGCTCGCCGTTGGTGGCACCCTCGGGCAGCGGCAGTTCGAGGGCGAGCAGCGTCAGCGCGATGGCGATCACGGCGTCGCCGAAGAAGGTCAGTCGCTCGGCGGCGACCGCACGGACCTCCAGAGCGCCGGGGGTCTCGTCGGGAGCGGAGATGGTCATGGGACGAAAGAGTGCCACGCCGCGGAGGGGGATCGGTGAGCGCGGCGAGCGGCGCACGGGCGTAACCGGGCGGATCGGTGGTGAACCGGGCGGCGGCGCCGCCGAAACCTCTCGCTGGACAGCCAGATCTCGCGTCACGACTGGGACTCCCGCGGCGGGCGGCTCCATGACGGCCGGGCCCGAATCCCTCCTTTGTGGACGAGAAGGCGAACACGCTCGCCGAGGTCATCGGCGACCGCGGCTCGCGGTAGCCGACGTCCGGTGCGGACTCCCGCAGCAGTGCGTACGGCCGGACGATCGCGCGCCCTTCACCACACGCGAACTCGCGTGTGGTGAAGGCGGACGGTGCGGACACCGGTGTCGACTTGGCGCTGACGCGGTCCCGCGCGAGCCGTCGGGACCCCTGACAAGCTTCCGGACGGCTAACGTCCTTTGTGGACCGTCCTAGGGTCGCGGCCCTACCAGCCTGCTGCCGTCGGTCACGTTGATGGCCATGGCCGGGCAGGAGTCGGCGGCGTCGAGCGCTGTCTCATCCGGCTCGATCTTCTCCGCGAGCGCACGGGCAGTCGCGCCCTCCAGCTCGAACAGCTCGGGCATCAGTGCGGCGCACATGCCCGAGCCGATGCAGGTGTTCTCGTCGACCTCGACGTTCCAGCTCATCGTTTACCAACCGATCGGCATCGAGCGTGCTCCCCGCACCAGCATCTGGGTCTTCCAGACGATGTCGCCGGCGAGGTGGAGCTCGGGCATTTCCCGCAGGAGCGCCCGGAGGGCTTCCTGCAGCTCCAGCCTAGCCAGTGGGGCGCCGAGGCAGTGATGCACGCCATGGCCGAAGCCGAGGTGGTGGTTGTCGTCGCGGTCGAAGGTCAGGCTTTCGGGCGAGCCGAATCGCAGGGCGTCCCGGTTGGCGGCGCCGATGGCCACGAGCACGGGTTCGCCTGCTCGGACGAGCACGCCGCCGACCTCGACATCCTCGGTCGCGTACCGGGGGAACCCGGCCCCGGCGCCGAGCGGCACGAAACGCAGCAGTTCCTCGACCGCGGCCGGGATCAGCTCCGGGTCGGCGACCAGCCGGGCCCACTGCTCCGGCTGCTCCAGCAGCGCGTACACGAAGTTGGGGATCTGGCTCGCGGTGGTCTCGTGCCCGGCGACCAGGATGCCGACGCAGAGGTCGACCAGTTCCAGCTCGGTGAGACGGTCCCGGACGTCACGGGCTTCGATCAGCGCGGTCATCAGGTCGTCCGCGGGCTCGGCGCGATGCTGCTCGATGAGCCCGCGCATGTAGTCGCGCAGCTCCTCGCGGTTGCGCTCGAACTCCTCCGCGGTGAGGCTGCTGGTGGACAACGCCGCGTCGCTCCACGCGCGGAACCTCGGCCGGTCGGCCACCGGCACGCCGAGCAGCTCGCAGATCACCGCCACCGGGATCGGCAGGGCGTAGTCGTCGACCAGGTCGACGGGCTGTCCCTTCCCCTTCATCCCGGCCAGCAGCTCGGTGGCGAGCTCGGCGACCCGGGGACGCAGGAGCTCGACCCGCCTCATGGTGAAGGCCTTGGCGACCAGGGTGCGGAGCCGGGTGTGGTCGGGCGGGTCCATCGAAAGTATGCCGCTGTCGCGCTGAGCCGGTGACGAACGCGGCTCGTCGTGGTCGAGCGAAGCCGCGCGGGAGAACCGCCGGTCACCGAGGACGAGGCGGGCGTCCGCGTAGCGCGTGGCGAGCCAGGCGGGCTCGCCGTAAGTCATGCGGACCCGGACCATGCCCTCGGCGTCCCGTGCCGCCGCGTAAGCCTCGTTGAGATCGAGGCCCTCCTCCTCGTTGAACGGGTAGGCGAGAGGTTCGGTGTGTGTGGTGGTCATCGCGAGTACTCCCCTGTCCGGTTTCTGCGTATTTCCGTTTGTAAGCAACTGCTTACAACGCTACCGAGGCCTACCCAGCGCGTCAATGCGATCACCGTGCGCAGCGCGGTTAGCCTGTTCGCGACCGGGAGGCCAGATGACCGCAGAACAGCAGGTCCGCAAGCGGGACGCCGCCGCGACGAAGGCGTCCCTGCTCGACGCCGCCGCGGAACTGTTCGCCGAGCGCGGTTTCGACCGGACGACCGTGCGGGACATCGCCAAGCGCGCCGGGGCGAACCAGTCACTGCTGTTTCGCTACTTCGGCACCAAGGAAGCGCTGTTCGAGGAGGTCGTGGCCCGCAGCGGGCTCGAGAAGCTCGCCGCCACCCCGCCGGAACAACTGCTGAGCACGATCCTGCGCAGCATGCTCGACACCGACCGGAAGGACCACTCGCTGGCGGTGTTCCTCCGCTCGGCCGAGCACGACAGCGCGGCCGGCGCGATCCGGCGCCAGCTCGGCGAGGCCTACTCCCAGGCGCTCACCACGCTGACCGACTCCCCCGACGCCGAACTCCGCGCCGATCTCGCACTGGCCTGGCTGCTGGGCATCGGGCTGTTGCGCGAGATAGGCGGCAAGGAGCCACTGACGAACGCGGCCACCGAGGACATCGTCGAGCTGGTGCTGGCGGGAACCAGGACGCTGCTGGAGCGCGGCGAATAATCCTTGGCGCGTGACGGACACCGTGCCCTAACGTCAAGTTCCATGGCGCTGTTCCATGGCGCTGTTCCCGCCCGCGGGCACCGAGGACGAGTTCGGCACGCTCACCCGGGAGGCGCTGCTGCCGGCCGTCATCTCGCTGGCCGGATCACTGGGTGCAGGTGAGGCGGTCGTGCCGTTCACCGAAGGCTCGCTGCCGGTCTACGCCGTCGGCGACGAACTCGTGCTCAAGCTGTATCCCTCGGTGTACTTCGGCGAAATGGCCACCGAGCGCACGATGCTCGAAGTCCTGCACGGCAGGCTGCCGATCACCACCCCCGGCGTCGAGCGGACCGGCGAGCTCGAGGGCTGGGGCTACCTCCTGATGGACCGCCTGCCCGGCGACACGCTCAAGGACGTCTGGCCTCGACTGTCCACCGAGGACAAACAGCGGCTGGCCCCTCGGCTCGGCGAGGCACTTGCGGCCCTGCACGCCGTCGACGACCCCGCGCTCGCCGCGCTCGGCCCGGCGAGCTGGTCCCGGTTCATCGCGGACCAGCGGGGCAACGTGGTGAAGCACCACCGGAAGACGCGGCTCGGCGAGAAGTGGCTGTCCCAGCTGGACGGGTTCCTCGATTCGGTCGAGCTCGGCACGCCCCGCGTGGTGCCGTTGCACACCGAGTTCGTGCGCGACCACCTGATGATGACCCGGGAAGGTGGCGAGTGGCGGGTGTCCGGGCTGTTCGACTTCGAGCCCGCGATGCGCGGCGCGGCGGAGTACGAGTTCGTCGGCGCGGGCCTGTTCGTCGCCGGCGGCGACAGGGACTTCCTCCGGCGGCTGCTGCTCGGCTACGGCTACAAACCCGCCGAGCTCGGCGAAGACTTCTCGCGGCGCTGCCTCGCTTACACGCTGCTGCACGTCTACAGCAATCTGCGCCGGTACCTCGAACTGCTGCCGGTTCCGGCGGAGCCGACGCTCGACACGCTGGCGACCACCTGGTAGCACAGGCCCGGCCGGGCCGCCGACAGCTCAGCTCGCGAGGACTCCGCGCAGGAATTCCCGGTACCCCGCCTGGTCGGCGGCAGGCAGCAGCTCGCCGCCGCTGGCTCGCTGTGCCTGCACGAGACCGACGTACGTGGTGTAGGCCAGCACGCCCCGGTGCCGGGCGGCGGCCGCCGGATGTCCCATCTCGAGGAAGCACTCGACGAGGAAGCCGACCCTCCTGGTGGTCACTTCGGCGAGCACCGGGCCGACCATCGGGTCGTTCGCGTGGGCGAGCAGCTCGAATTCGGCCCGGTTCCCGACGTCGCGGCCGAAGACCACGCCGAACAGCTCGTGCAGCCTGCGGACGGGGTCCGCGACGTCCGCGAGGCCCGTGATGATCGTCTCGGTGTGCAGCTCGGCCCAGCGCCGCAGCGCCGCCTGGACCAGCGCGTCCCGGTTGGCGAAGTGCCAGTAGAAGCTGCCCTTGGTGGCGCCCAGCCTGGTCGCGATCGGTTCCACCGCGACCGCCGCGAGCCCGCCCTCGGCGAGCGCCTCGAGCGCCGCGTCGGCCCAGTCTTCGGGTGCCAGACGTCTTTTCTTCGCCATCTCCGTACGCTACCGTATGGAAAACCATACGCCACCGTACGGAGGTCGCCGTGCTTTCCGCATCCGCCGCGAACTGGGGCGCCACCCCGGACGAGGTCCGCCGCCACCAGCCCGCCGACGACCTGCTGTCCACCCCCGCGCAGCACCTCGACCGCGCGGTCACCGTGCGCGCGCCCGCGGCACTGACCTACCGCTGGCTGTGCCAGCTCTCGGTCGCGCCATACAGCTACGACCTGCTCGACAACTTCGGCCGCCGCAGCCCGGACACCCTCACCGAAGGCGCCGACGACCTGAAGCCCGGCCAGCGCCTGATGGCGTTCGACCTGACGTCCGTAGAACCGGGGCACCGCTTCACCTGGGCCACCTCGGCCAAGACCGAGCGCATGTTCGGCAAACTGTCCTGCACCTACGCCGTGGAACCGGCCGACGACGAGAGCTGCCGCCTCCTGTGCCGCCTGGTCGTCGCCCAGTCAGGCCCGCTGGGGCAGGTCAAGGCGTTCCTGCTCGGCTGGGGCGACCTCGTGATGATGCGCAAGCAGCTGCTCACCCTGAAGAAATACGCCGAACGCGACCACGCGGCGGCCAAGCAGAGCTAGCCGCCCGCCTGGTCTGGACGCGCGCACCCCGGCGGCGCCCGATCATGGCAGCGCGCGCCGGAGCAGCTCGGCCAGATGCAGCGCGGTGCGGTCGGACTCCTGGGCGATCTGCGTCCGGCAGCTGAAACCGTCGGAGATCACCACTGTCTCCGGCGACGCCGCCCGGACGGCGGGCAACAAGCGGTCCTCAGCGCAGGCGACGGAGACCTCGTAGTGCCCCTTTTCGAACCCGAAGTTCCCGGCCAGCCCGCAGCAGCCGGAGTCCAAAGTGGAGTTTCGTACCCCGGCGGCCGCCATCGCGGCCTCGTCCGCGGAGTAGCCGAGCACCGCGTGCTGATGGCAGTGCACCTGGCTGATCGCGTCGATGTCGAGGGCCCGGAATTCAACGGGCGAGCCGGCGAGCAGCTCGGCCAGGGTGCGGGTGCGCTCGGCCAGCAGCCGCGCCAGCGGCTCGTCCGGCAGCAACGCGGGCAGGTCGCCCCGGAACAAGGCCGTGCAGCTCGGCTCCAGCCCCGCCACCTGGTAGCCAGCCTCGAGATAGGGCCTCAGGACGGACAACGTGCGGCGCAGCACCCGGCGCGCGACGTCGAGCTGGCCGGTGGACACCCAGGTCAGGCCGCAGCAGACGCCCTTGTCCGGCAAGACGACGTCGTACCCGGCGGCGGTGAGCACCTCGGTCGCCGCCTCAAGCACACCGGGGGTGAAGTAGTTGTTGAAGGAGTCCGGCCACAGCACCACCGGCTTTTTTGGCACAGTCGTGCTACCAAGGCTATCTAGCACAGTCGCGCTATTTCGAAGGTCGCGGCGGGACCGGGTGAAGGGCACGGCGGCGAACGTCGGCAGATCGCGCTCGGGTGCGATGCCGCCGAGCCGTTTCAGGAGCCCGGCGAGCCTGCGCCGCCTGGTCACCGCGTTCGCGACCCTGGGGGCCACAGCGGCGAACCGCAGCCACAACGGCAACCAGCCCATCGAATAGTGCGACGCCGGACGCAGCCGCCGCCGGTAGTGCTGGTGGTAGAACTCGGCCTTGTAGGTCGCCATGTCGACGTCGACCGGGCAGTCCGACAGGCAGCCCTTGCACGACAGGCACAGGTCGAGGGACTCCCGGACCTCCTCGGACCGCCAGCCGTCCGTGATCACCTCACCGTTGATCATCTCGGCGAGCAGGTGGGCACGACCCCGCGTCGAGTGTTTCTCCTCGCGGGTGGCCCGATAGCTCGGGCACATGACGCCGGGGCCGCTGGTGTCGCGGCACTTCCCCACACCGACGCACCGGCGCATCGCCTGGCCGAAGCTGCCCTGGTCCTCCGGGTAGCCGAGGACGGTGACGTCCTCGATCTCGATCGGCGCGCGGCGCACCCGCAGGTTTGCGTCAATCGGGCGCGGGGCGACCAGGATGCCCGGGTTCATCCGCCCCTCGGGGTCGAACACGCCCTTGAACCGCTCGAACAGCGTCATCATCTCAGGGCTGTACATCCGCGGGAGCAGCTCGGAGCGCGCCTGGCCGTCCCCGTGTTCCCCCGACAGCGAGCCGCCGTGCGCGGCGACGAGGTCCGCCGCCTGCTCGAGGAACGTCCGGAAGCCGGCGATCCCGGGCGCCGACAGCAGGTCGAAGTCCAGCCTCATGTGCAGGCAGCCCTCGCCGTAGTGGCCGTACACGACGCTCTGCCTGCCGTGTTCGCGCATCAGCTCCTTGAACCCGCGCAGGTAGGAGCCGAGCCGTTCAGGCGGCACCGCGGCGTCCTCCCAGCCCGGCCACGCTTCGGAACCGTCGGCCAGGCGGGTGGCCAGCCCCGCGCCCTCCTCCCGGATCCGCCACAGCCGCCGTTGCGCGGCCGGGTCGGTGAAGACCGTGGCACCGGTGAGCAGGCCGCCCAGCTCGGCCGCCAGTGCCCGCCCCCGGTGCTCGGCCTCGCCCGGTTCGTCCCCGGCGAGCTCCACGAACAGCCAGGCGCCGCCCGGTGGCAGCCCGCCGGCGCGCCCGCGGTCCAGCAGCGCGACGAGCTCGGCGTCCACGCCTTCGACGGTCAGCGGGGACCACGGCAGGATGGCCGGGACCGCGTCGGCGGCGGCGACGTCGGACTCGAAACCGAGCACCGCCAGCGCCTTGTGCTTGGGCAGTTCCGCGAGCGAGACGGTCGCTTCGAGCACCGTCACGCAGGTGCCTTCACTGCCGACGAGCGCCTTCGCCAGGTCGAAGCCGTTCTCGGGCAGCAGGTGTTCCAGGCCGTAGCCGGACACCCGGCGCGGCCATGTCGACAGTTCGGTACGCAGCAGCGCGAGGTTTTCCCCGACCAGCGAGCGCAGCTGCGAATACACCCGGCCCTCGGTGCCCGGCCGCGCGGCACGAGAGTCCACTTCGGACGGAGAGGTGGGGCCCGCCGTGAGCCGCGTGCCGTCGTAGAGCAGCACGTCCAGTTCCCGGACCACGTCGGCCGTACGCCCCCACGCGACCGAATGCGAACCACAGGCGTTGTTGCCGATCATCCCGCCGAGCGTGCAGCGGCTGTGCGTAGAGGGGTCCGGCCCGAACCGCAGGCCGTGCGGAGCGGCCAGCGCCTGCAGGTCGTCGAGGACCGTGCCCGGCGCGACCCTGGCCAGCCTGGCCGCCGGGTCGAGCGCGAGCACCCCGCCGAGATGGCGCGAGGTGTCGAGCACGACCCCGGGGCCGCACGCGTTGCCCGCGACGCTGGTGCCGCCGCCGCGGGGGATCACCGGCAGCCCGGCTTCCCGGCAGGCGGCGACCGCGGCTATCACGTCGTCCACCGACTCCGGGAGCACGACCCCGCGGGGCACGTGCCGGTAGTTGGACGCGTCGGTGGTGTACAGCGCCAGTGTGGCGGCATCGGACAGGATCTCCACCCGCCCATTCAAGACACCCGATCGTCGTCCCGCAGTGTCACACCCTCTCCAGCCGGGTATGTCCGAAACCACACGTCGTGTGCGATCGTGAGCGCGTGACGGCAAAGCGGCACGTCGCGAAGGAGCGCGCAGTCGAGCACAGCTTTGTGCTCGACGAGTTGCTGCGCGAGCGCGACGAGCTGTTCAGCACGCTCGACCGGGTCGCGGCGCTGCATGGCACCGCGCGGCGGATCCGGGAAGCGATCGGGTCCCACTCGGGCTTCGTCGCCGAGCTGACCGGGCCGGGGCACGCGGTGGTCCGCTGGATGTCGGGCGCTCGCACGGACTCGCTGCAGGACCTCGAGGTGCCGACCGGGCAGGGCATCGGCGGGCGGGTGCTGGCGCTGGGCAGGCCGGTCCGGGTCAACGACTACATCAGCTCGCCCGCCATCACGCACCAGTTCGACGCGCAGGTCCGGGGCGAGGGGCTCGCGGCGATGATCGCGGTGCCGATCATCAGCCGGACCGGCGGTCGGACCGAAACGGTCGCGATCGCGTACGCGGCGATGCGGGAACCGGCCGAGTTCGGCGACGACGCCATCCGGGCGATGGAGGACATCGCCAACCAGACCGGGACGGCACTGCGCCTGGCGACGGTGGCCGAGTCGAACAAGGCCACCGCGGTCTCGATAGAGCGCCAGCGCATGCAGAGCGCGCTGCACGATTCGGTGGGCGCGCTGCTGTTCTCCATCGGCGTCCAGGTCAGGAACCTGCACGAGGACATCAGCGACAACCCCGTGCTGGAATCGCGGTTGCTGCGGCTCGAAGGGGACGTGTCAGCGGCGTCCAGCGCCCTGAGGGAGTCCCTGCTGGCCCTCTCGGAATCCAGCCCCGAACGGGCGCTGCCGGTGGAACTGGCCGAGCATTGCCGCTCGTTCCAGGCACGGTGCGGGGTGCCGGCGCGGTTCGTCCAGCTCGCGCCCGTGCCACCGCTCGACGCCGAGCGGACGACCCTGCTGGTCAACGCCGTCCGGGAGGGTCTGCTCAATGTCGAGAAGCACGCGAGCGCACTGTCGGTGGTGGTCAGCCTCGTCCCGAGCAACGGCGGGATCCAGGTGGTCGTCGCCGACGACGGCACCGGCCGGGTCGCCGAAACCACCCCCGGCACCGGCATGGGCCTGCGCGCGCTCGCGGAACGCGCGGCCCGGCTCGGCGGCAGGGTGAGCCTGGTGCGCGACGAGGACGACGGCTGCACGCTGCGCGCGTGGGTGCCCGAGGCGGGACGTCGCTCGTGTCCGCTCCCGTGACGGTCCTGGTCGTCGACGACCACCCCGTGGTCCGCGACGGCGTCAGTCTCCTGCTGCGCTACGACCCGGCGCTGACCGTCATCGGCTCCGCCGAATCAGGGCGCGCCGCCATCCAGCGCGCGACCGAGCTGCGTCCTGACCTGATCCTGCTGGACCTGCGCCTCCCGGACATGCTGGCGCCCGAGGTGATCGCGGGCATCCGCCGCGTGCACCCCGCGGCGCCCATCGTGGTTTTCACCGCCCACGGCGATCACCAGGGCGTGCTAGCCGCGCTGGACGCGGGCGCGAACGGCTGCCTGCTCAAGGACGTGGCTGGCACCGACCTGATCGCGGCGCTGCGCAGGGTCCTCAAAGGCGAGCGCGTGGTCGACCCCCGGATCCTCCCCGACGACGGCCGGCGCTCCGACGCACTGGCCCGCAGCGGCCTGACCCGCCGCGAATACGAGGTCCTCCGCCTGGCGGCCCAGGGCCAGACGAACCCCGAGATAGCCGAATCGACGGGCCTGGCCCGCAACACGGTCAAGACGTATCTGCAGTCGGCGCTCCACAAACTGGGCGCCCGCAACCGCGTGGAGGCCATCGGAAAGGCCTCCGAAGCAGGCCTCCTCTGATCCTTCGCCGCTTATTTAGCACGGTCTTGCCAAATAAGCGGCGAGTCGTTGGCCGGACCAGGAACACCGGCGTGCGCCCCAGTCATCGAGCCTGTCGCCGCGGCTGATTTTCACGACCGAAAATCTCCATTGTCCTGGAAGCACGTGGTCGACCAGGACAAAGCCCGTGTCCGTTTTGTGTCCCGCTACCTCTCCGGATGGGGGTATCGGAGGCCCTGGGCGTGAACGCAGGATTGCCGCCACTGACGGTGACTCAGGTCACACGAATGGAGGAGGCGGCTTGCGCGTTCGTGGAATTCCCGGGATCACCCGATGCTGAGTGTGCATGACCTGCAGGTGCGGTACGGCCGGTCGGTGGCGGCGCTGCACGGCGTGGACCTCGATGTCTCCCCCGACGGCGTGCTGGCGGTGCTCGGCAGCAACGGCGCCGGGAAGTCGACCCTGCTGCGGGCCATCTCCGGCACGCTGCGGATGCATCGCGGGTCCATCGCCGGTGGCGAGGTCCGCTACGAGGACAAGCCGCTCAACCAGCTGGACCCGGCGCGGATCGTGCGCCTGGGCGTGGTCGGGGTACCGGAAGGCCGTCAAGTGTTCGCCCGGATGACGGTCGAGGAGAACCTGCGGGCCGGCGGGATCGGCAGCCGGTCCCCCGAAGGCCGCGCAGCGGCGCGGCGGCGGGTCGACGAGCTGTTCCCGGTGCTGGCCGAACGCGCGAAACAACGCGCGGGGCTGTTGTCGGGCGGTGAGCAGCAGATGCTCGCGATCGGCAGGGCGTTGATGTCCGGGCCGCGGCTGCTGCTGCTCGACGAACCGTCGCTGGGACTGGCGCCGAAGGTCGTCGAGCAGATCGGCGGGGTGGTCCGGGAGATCCACGCACAGGGCACCGCGGTGGTGCTGGTCGAACAGAACGCGGTGATGGCCTTGCGGGTGGCCGAGCACGCGATCGTGCTGGAGGTCGGCAAGGTCGCGCTCGCCGGGACGACCGCCGAGCTCGCGGCCAGCGAGGACGTCCAGCGGCTCTACCTTGGCGGGCACGCCGAATCCCAGGCGACCGCGGAGGCCGAGGCCGAAACCGCCAGGACCCGGTCCATCGGGCGCAGGTTGTCGAGGTGGGCGGGATGACGCCGCCGGAACTGCGCGTCGAAGGGGTCACGCTGCGTTTCGGCGGGATCCGCGCGCTCGACGACGTCTCGTTCACGGTCACGCCCGGCTCGCTGCACGCCCTCATCGGTCCCAACGGCGCCGGGAAGTCGAGCTGTTTCAACGTGATCAGCGGCCTCTACCGGGCGAACAGCGGTCACGTCCGGCTGGGCGGCGCCGAGCTCGCCGGACTGGCGCCGCATCGGCTGGCCGGGCTCGGCGTCGGGCGCTCGTTCCAGAACGCCGCGCTGTCCGCGGGTTCGACGGTGCTGGACAACGTCATGCTCGGCCGTCATGTGCTGACCAGCGGCGGCTTCCTCGCCTGCGGGCTCCGTCTGCCGTGGACTGTCCGCGCCGAACGGAAGCACTCGGATCGGGCGCGGGAAATCTGCGAGTTCCTGGGCATCGGCGCCTTGACCGAAACCCCGGTCGGGGCGTTGTCCTACGGCGCGATGAAACGGGTCGACCTGGCCCGCGCGCTCGCCATCGAGCCCGTCCTGCTGCTGCTGGACGAGCCGGCGGCCGGGATCAACGCGACCGAGACCGCCGAGCTGGCGGACACGATCCGCGAGGTCCGCGACGAACTCGGCATCTCGATCCTGCTCGTCGAGCACGACATGGGGCTGGTGATGGGCATCGCCGACAGGGTGACGGTGCTCGACTTCGGCAGGCGCATCGCCGACGGGACCCCCGCGGAAGTGCAATCGGACCCGAACGTGATCAGGGCATACCTCGGCACGGAGGCCGCGTGAACACTTTTCTGCAGCTCGTGGTGAACGGTCTCGGCAAGGGCGCGGTGTTCGCGCTGCTGGCACTCGGGTTCGTCATCATCTTCAAGGCCACCGAGGTGGTCAACTTCGCCCACGGCTCGCTCGTGCTCTTCGGCGGCTACCTGGTCGTCGTCACGCACGACGCGCTCGGCTGGGTGGGCGCTTCGCTGGTGGGCATCGCCTCGGCGGGCCTGCTCGCGCTCCTGCTCGAACGGCTGCTGCTGTCGCGTTCACGCCACGCGGACGCGAACAGCCTGGCGCTGCTGACCATCGGCGTCGACGTCATCATCACCGAGGAGGTCGTCCGGCGGCTCGGCGTCACCGCGCCGTTCCTCGGCGACGCCTGGGACGCGCGGCCGTTCCAGCTCGGCGGGATCACCCTGTTCCGCACACACCTCGTCGCGCTCGTGACCGCCGCGGTGCTGATCACCGCGTTCACCCTCGCCTTCAAGTACTCGAACTGGGGCGTGGCGATGCGGGCGCAGGCGGAGAACCGGGAGGCCGCCGCGCTGATGGGCATCCGCAGCTCCCGCGTCACCGCCACCGCCTGGCTGGTCGCCGGGCTGCTCGCGGGGGTGGCGGTGCTGTTCATCGCCACCCAGGACTTCTCCGGGTCCGGGTTGTCCCGCGGGACGCATTCCATCGCGCTCGCGGCGTTTCCCGCGGCCATCCTCGGCGGGCTGGACTCGACCGCGGGTGCGGTGGTGGGCGGCCTGGTGGTCGGGCTCGTCGAATCGCTCTCCGCGCAGTACATCTCCTTCGACTTCTCCAAGAGCGCGGTGTTCCTGGTGATGCTCGTGGTCCTGGTGGTGCGGCCGTCGGGGTTGTTCGGTACCAGGGAGAGCACCCGTGTCTGACGTCGCCGTGAAGGCTCCCGACGCGGCGCCGCCGAAACCCGCGGCGCGGCGCGACCCGGTGCGGCTGCTGCGGCGGCTGGGCTGGCTCGTCCTGCTGGTCGTGCTGCTCGCCGTGCCGCTGTACCTCGACGCCGCCTGGCTCAAGGCCGGGCAGTACATGATGATCGGGGGCGTCGGCGCCATCGGCCTCACGCTGCTGGTCGGACAGGCCGGGCAGTTGTCCCTGGCGCACGCCTTCTTCCTGCTGGCGGGCGGCACCGCGTACACCGTCCTTTCCGGACCGGCGGACGACACGCGGGTGTTCGGCCTCGGGCTCGATCCCGGGCTCTCGCTGGTCGGCGCGGTGGTCGTCAGCGCGGGGCTCGGGCTGGCGTTCGCGCCGGTCTCCGGCCGGCTGCGCGGGATCTACCTCGGCGTCGCGTCGCTTTCGCTGGTGTTCCTCGGGCTCTACTTCGGACAGTCGGCCGAGAAGCTCACCGGCGGCACCTCGACCGGCCGCTCCCCCACGCCGTTCTCCCTGTTCGGCTTCCCGTTCACCAACGACGGCCCGCAGTTCGAGCTCCTCGGCATCCCGATCCGGCAGGCCGAGCGGACCTGGTACCTGTTCCTACTGCTGACCGTCATCGCCTACGTCGTCGCACGGGCAGCGGTCACCAGCCGCGTCGGCCGGTCCTGGCGGGCGGTGCGGGACAACGAAGCCGCGGCCTCGGTCATGGGGGTCAACGTGATCAGGGCCAAGGCGGGCGCGTTCGCCGTCTCGTCGGCCTACGCGGGCCTCGCCGGGGCGATGACGGTGCTCTGGTTCGACATCCTCAAGCCGGACGAAAGCGAGTTCGGCACCTACGGCATCAACGTCTCGATCGCCTTCCTGGCGATGGTGATCATCGGCGGGCTCGGCTCGGTGCCGGGTGCGGTGGTGGGCGCGCTCATCGTCAACGGGCTGCCGCAGATCCTCTCGCTGTACTCCGCCGACCTCGGCTGGTTCTCCGGCACCGGCGACGGCGCGCTGACCCCGATCCTGATCAGCTCGTTCGTCTACGGCGCCGCGATCATCCTGGTCGTGCTGTTCGAACCGGGCGGGCTGGCCGCGATCGGGCGGCGGATCTCCCGCCGGGCCGGCCGGTCGCGGCGTTCCCCTTCGGCGTCACCTCCAGCAGCGTCATCCCGGGAGACCGGGCACACCCCTGAGGAGCAAGGCAGATGAAGCGAACCCAACTGGCCGCGTCGGCGACGCTGGCCGCCGTTCTCGTTCTGTCGGCGTGCAGTACGAAAGGGGGCGACGCGGGGTCCTCGGGACCGGACAGCTCCGGCGTGAAGACCGGCAAGGGGGTGACCGCCACCGACATCACCCTCGGCGTGATGACCGACAAGTCCGGGGTGTTCAAGAACCTCGGGCTCGGGATCACCCAGGGCAACGAGCTGTGGGCCAAGGACTTCAACGCCGCGGGCGGGGTCTGCGGCCGCCAGGTCAAGCTCGAGCAGGTCGACCACGGGTACAAGGCGGACACCGCCAAGACGCTGTACCCGCAGATCGAACCGAAGGTGCTCGGGTTCGTCCAGATGCTCGGCTCGCCGGTGGTCGCCGCGCTGAAACAGAACCTCGCAACGGACAAGGCCGTCGCGGCGCCCGCGTCCTGGTCCTCGGAGCTGCTGGACAACCCGTACGTGATGATCGTCGGCACCACCTACGACCTGGAGATGATCGACGGCCTGTCGTACCTGCAAGAGCAGGGCAAGCTGAAGGACGGCGACACGATCGGGCACGTCTACATCGACGGCGAATACGGCAAGAACGGCCTGCGCGGCTCGCAATTCTACGCGAAGAAGCACAACCTCACGGTCAAAGAAGTCAAGATCACCTCGACCGACAACGACCTCACCAACGTCATCACCGGACTCAAGGGCGCCGGGGTCAAGGCGATCGCGCTGACCACCACCCCCGCGCAGACCGGGTCCGCGCTCGCCGCGAACAAGGCGCTCGGGCTGAACGTGCCGGTGCTCGGCAACAACCCGACGTTCGACCCGGTCCTGCTCAAGAGCCCGGCCGCGAGCGCGCTGGACAAGCTGACCATCGTCGCCAGCAGTGTGCCGTTCTCCGCCGACATCCCCAAGGCGAAGGACGTCGCCCAGAAGTACAAGGCCGCGTACAAGGAGACGCCGAACGGTGGTGTCCCGTACGGCTACGCGGTCGGCGAGGTCTGGGGTTCGGTGCTCAAGAAGGCGTGCGACAGCAAGGACCTCACCCGCGACGGCATCGCCGCCGCGCTGCGGCAGACGACGTCGGCGAGCACGGACGACCTGGTGGCGGCACTCGACTTCTCCAAGCCCGGCACTCCGGCGACCCGGCAGGTCTACGCGGCGACGCCCGACGCGTCGGCCGAAGGCGGCGTCCGCTACGTCAAGCAGCTGTTCGAGGCGCCGGAGGCCAAGGAGTACGTCGCGCCGCACCAGAAGTGACCCGGCCCGCTCAGCCGACGCGCTGAGCGGCCAGTGCCGCCGCTTCGGCCAAGGGGGTCCTTCCCCCGGCCGAAGCGGCGGACAGGATCGCGGTGACGGTGTCCCCGATGGCCTCCACCCTGGCCAGGGCCGCCTCGTGCGCCAGCCCGTCGCTTTCGCGGGCGAGCGTGTAGACGATGCCCCCGGCGCTCGCCACGAAGTCCGGTACCCAGGTCACTCCTCGGTCAGCCAGGTCGTCCGCCACCGACTCGGCGGTGAGCTGGTTGTTGGCCGGGCCCACGACGAGCGGCGCGTCGAGCAGCGGAACGGTGTCCGGGCTCAGGACCCCGCCGACCGCCGCGGGGACGACGATGTCCGCGGGCAGCGTCAGCGCCCTGGCCGGGTCGGCCCAGCCGAACCCCAGGTCCACCGCGACCCGCCGCCTGGTCTCGTCGACGTCGGAGACGACGACGTCGGCGCCCGCGGCGGCCAGGCTCGTCGCCAGGTGGGTGCCCACGGCCCCGAAGCCGGTGACCACCGCCCGGCGGCCGGTCAGCTAGCTCGTGCCGAACACCAGGCGGGCCGCCGCACGCAGGGCCGCCAGCACCCCGGCCGCGGTCGGGCCACTCGACGAACCGGTGCCGCCGTGAGACTCGGGACGTCGTGGACGAACTTGATTCGGCGATCGTCGCCCAGTTGCAGCAGGACGCGCGGCAGTCCAATCGCGACATCGCCAGGAAAGTCGGGATCGCGCCGTCGACCTGTCTCGAACGGATCCGGCTGCTCCGCGAGCGCGGCGTCATCCGCGGCTACCACGCCGACATCGACCTCGCGAGCCTCAACCGTGGTGTGCAGGCACTGGTCTCGGCGCAGGTGCGGCCGCTGAGCAGGCTGGTCATCGACTCTTTCCAGCGCTCGCTCACCGAACTGCCGGAGGTCATGTCGGTGTTCGTGACCGCGGGCAGCGACGATTTCCTCATCCACGTGAGCGCGCAGGACATCGATCATCTGCACTCGTTCCTGGTCGATCGCCTCGCCGTCCGCAAGGAGGTGGTCGGATTCCGCAGTTCGATCATTTACCGGAACCTGCACAAGACCAATCTGGCGGCACTGCCGGCAACGAACCCCAGGTGATCGCGTACCCACGGTGCGCGCGAGCCAGACGAAAGTCTGGTTCATCCCCTAAATCAACCCTAAATACCTGCAAAATCCGAGACACGGGTCACGAAATGACGGAAACTGTCGGCAGTAGGAGTTTCACTGAGGGGTATCGGGGGAGAAAGGTTGAATCATGTCTGTTCCGACAGTCGGATCCGCTACGGCGGTCACGCTGAACCACCGTGAACGAGCCACGCTGAAAGCGGTCGCGGGAGGCCACGCCGAGATCAGCTGCAGCTGCGAGCCGGACCTGTTCGTCGACGGTCTCGCCTGCTGTGACCAGCACACCGCGCATAGGCTGGCCCGGCTCGGCCTGGTCGTCCCCGCTCGCGGCGGCAGCCACGGCGAGCGGGTGCCCGCGGTCTTGACCGAGGCAGGCGCGGCGGCGCTGGGGCTCGCCACACCGTCCGGGATCGCCGCCTGACCGAGCACGACAGCCGGTAAACCGGTTGCCGGGTGAACCGCTCGTCGCCACTATCGGGCGATGCGCGTGTTCTTGGAAACCCCGCGGCTGCGGCTGCGGCTATTCACCGCGGACGATTCCGCGCTGCTGTTCGAGCTGTACGACGATCCCCAGGTGATGCGCTTCCTCAATGGGGGCAAGCCCGCCGACCTGGCCGAGATCGAAACGCTCGACATCCCGGCCTTCCTCGGTTACTACGAGCGTTTCCCCGGTTACGGATTCTGGGCCGCGGAAGAGCTGGACGGCACTTTTCTGGGCTGGTTTCATTTCCGGCCCGCACCCGGCGCCGAGGCCGACGAACCCGAACTGGGATACCGGCTGCACCGGGCCGCGTGGGGCAAGGGTTACGCCACCGAAGGATCACTCGCCCTGCTCAAGACGGGCTTCGCCGAGCTGGGGATCCGGCGTGCGGTCGCCTACACGATGGCGGTGAACCACGGCTCCCGGCGGGTGCTGGAAAAGATCGGCATGCGGTTCGTCCGCGGCTTCACCGAGGACTGGGCCGAGCTCATCGAGGGCGGCGAACACGGCGAGGTCGAGTACGCGATCACGCGCGCGGAATGGGAGCGGTGGGTCAGCTGACCCACCGCTCACCCCGGTCCGAGGTCAGCGCCTCCCCGCCGGTCTGATCGGCGAGCCAGGAGCGGAAGGCCTCGAACTGCCCGGCGGCCAGCCCCACTTCGAAGTGCGCGGCCTCGTCGAACCGGGTGCCGCCGAGCCGATAGGGCGAAGCCCGCAGGTCGTTCTCCAGCCGGCCGGCGCGGTCGTAGCCAACCGTCACCTCCAGCAGGTGCAGCCGCCGGTACTCGGTGACACCGACTTCTCGCACCGCCTCCGCGACAGCCTGCCCGTACGCCCGGATCAGCCCGCCCGCCCCGAGCAGCACACCCCCGAAATAGCGCGTGACCACCGCGACAGTGTCGGTGAGCTCCCGCCGCTTCAGCACTTCCAGCATCGGCGTCCCCGCGGTGCCCGCCGGCTCGCCGTCGTCACCGGACCGCTGGGTCCGGCCGTCGGGTCCCAGGACGAAGGCATGACAGTGGTGCCGGGCGCCCGGTTCGGCACGACGTCGCCCGGCGATCACCTCCCGGGCGGCTTCGGCCGTTCCGGCCGGTGCCAGCGCGCACAGGAACCGCGAGCGCCGGATCTCGATCTCGTGGACACCGGAGCCCGCCACGGTGAGATAGCGGTCGGTTGTCATCCGCACAGCCTCTCACCGCCCTCTACCGCGCCCCCGGCGTCGCGTGCGGAGCGGGATACAGCGGCCGTTACCCAGGGATGATCACCGGCGGTGACGCCGGCCGCGGCGCCCTTTCCGGCGATGGTCGTCCCGGCCCAGGACCCCCGTCGGGGACGGTTCGAAGGCTGCGCACCGCAGCCGGCGCACCCGCCCGGTCACTCGTCCGGCGGAAGGCACTCTGCCGATCGGGCGGTTTCCGGGACTGCTCCGGTTGGTCTCCGATTGGTCACGAAAAGGGCGCACGACCTGTGCCCACTCGTGAGCCCTCGACTGACGAAGAGGACGTTTGCGCAGCTCAGAGGCCTACTACGAGGCTGGTTGCAGACCGTGGTCACTTCCGCGAGCACGCTCTCGTCAAGTCAACGCCCGCGTGGCATTTCCCACCCCGGAGCAACGACGTATGTCGATAACAGTGAATTCACACTATCGTCATAAGACCCGGCGAACCCGGGAGTAACAAGGCGCGCTCCGAAGGCCACCACCACAATGGGCCGTCGGCACCCGCGCGTGAGCAGTACCGATGCGTTCGGCCGCCCAGTGCAGTGCGGCCCGCTGATGCCTGTCCGGTGGATTCACGCCTCCCGGCGGATCCCGCCTGACGAACAGCGTCCCCTCGCGGGGACCGCGGCATCTTTTCCTTCTCGACTGACCTATCGCGGTCCCGGACCACTTCGTTAACCGGTTCAGTACGAACCACTCGATGGAGTGAGTACCGGTCGCGCCGACGCCTGGGAGGCGGCCAGCCGTGACCCCCCGTGCCAGCAGTTCCAGCAGCACCAGCCGCAGCACTGCCAGCAGTACCGACAGTCATCAGGGTCTGTACGACCCCCAGTACGAGCACGACGCCTGCGGGGTCGCCTTCGTCGCCGATCTCGCCGGACGCAGAGATCACGGGATCGTGGCCAAGGCGCTGGTCGCGTTGCGGAACCTGGAACACCGCGGGGCGCGGGGAGCCGAGCCGGACACCGGCGACGGCGCCGGCCTGCTGATCCAGGTCCCCGACGAGTTCTACCGGGCGGTCGTCGACTTCGACCTGCCCGAGCCGGGGGGCTACGCCGTCGGCACGGCTTTCCTCCCGGTCGACGAGAAGAAGCGCGGCCGGGCCATGACCACCATCGAGCGCATCGCCGCCGAGGAGGACATGCGGGTGCTCGGCTGGCGTGAGCTGCCGGTGCACCGCGAGCACGTCGGCCCGACCGCCGCCCAGTCGATGCCGCATTTCACCCAGCTGTTCCTGTCCGGCCGGCGCGACAACCGCGACGGTCTCGCACTGGAGCGCGCAGCGTTCTGCGTCCGCAAGCGGGCCGAACACGAGCTCGCCGAAGACGACGTCTACTTCCCCAGCCTGTCGTCGCGCACGATCGTCTACAAGGGAATGCTGACCGAGCCGCAGGTCGAGAAGTTCTTCGACGACCTGACCGACGAGCGGGTCACCAGCGCGATCGGGCTCGTGCACTCCCGCTTCTCCACCAACACCTTCCCGTCGTGGCCGCTGGCGCATCCGTACCGCTACGTCGCGCACAACGGCGAGATCAACACGCTCAAGGGCAACCGCAACTGGATGGACGCCCGCGAGTCCATCCTGGAATCGGACCTCATCCCGGGCGAGCTGAAGCGCATCTACCCGGTCATCACCCGCGGTGCCAGCGACTCCGCCTCCTTCGACGAGGTACTCGAGCTGCTGCACCTGGGCGGCCGGTCGCTGCCGCACTCCATCCTCATGATGATCCCGGAGGCCTGGGAGAACCACCAGGAAATGGATCCCGCGCGCCGGGCGTTCTACGAGTTCCACTCGACACTGATGGAGCCCTGGGACGGTCCGGCGCTGGTCTCGTTCACCGACGGCACCCAGATCGGCGCGGTGCTCGACCGCAACGGCCTGCGCCCCGCCCGCTACTGGGTGACCGAGGACGGCCTGGTCGTGCTCGCCAGCGAGGTCGGTGTGCTGGAGATCGACCAGTCGACGATCATCCGGAAGGGACGGCTGGAGCCGGGGAAGATGTTCCTCGTCGACACCGCCGAGGGCCGGATCATCGAGGACGAGGAGATCAAGGGCGAGCTCGCCACGGCCCACCCGTACGACGAATGGGTCGAAGCCGGCCTGCTCGCGCTCGACGAGCTGCCCGAGCGCGACCGCGAGGTCCCGCTGCACGCCGCGCTCGTGCGGCGCCAGCAGTCCTTCGGGTACACCGAGGAGGAGCTCGACGTCCTGCTCGAGCCGATGGCCCGCACCGGCGCGGAGCCGATCGGCTCGATGGGCAACGACTCCCCGCTGGCCTCGATCTCCAGCAGGCCGCGGCTGCTGTTCGACTACTTCATCCAGCTGTTCGCCCAGGTGACCAACCCGCCGCTCGACGCGATCCGTGAGGAGCTGGTCACCGCGCTCGGCACCCAGCTCGGCTCGGAGCCGAACCTGCTGGAGGCCGGCCCGGCGTCGTGCCGCCGGATCACGCTGCCCTACCCGGTCATCGACAACGACGAACTCGCCAAGCTGGTGCACGTCAACGACGACGGCGACCTGCCGGAGTTCCAGGCGGTCACGGTGCTCGGCCGGTACAACGTGCACGGCGGCGGCGAGGCGCTCGTGCGACGGCTTGACGAGATCCGCAGCGAGGTGTCCGAGGCGATCGAAGACGGCGCGCGGCTGATCGTGCTGTCCGACCGCGGGGTCGACGAGGACCACGCGGCGATCCCGTCGCTGCTGCTGACCGGCGCGGTGCACCACCACCTGGTGCGGGAGAAGACCCGCACGCAGGTCGGGCTCATCGTCGAATCGGGCGACGCGCGCGAGGTCCACCACATCGCCCTGCTCATCGGCTACGGCGTCGCCGCGGTCAACCCGTACATGGCGATGGCGACCGTCGAAGACCTCGCGTTCCGGGGCCTGATCCCGGGTGTCACGCAGAAGCAATCGACCCGGAACCTGATCAAGGCGCTGGGCAAGGGCGTGCGCAAGACGATGTCCAAGATGGGCGTCTCGACCGTCGCCTCGTACACCGGCGCGCAGATCTTCGAAGCGATCGGGCTCGGCGCGGAGATCATCGAGAACTGTTTCGCGGGCACCACCTCACGGCTCGGCGGCGTCGGGTTCGACACCATCGCGCTGGAGGTGGCCGAGCGGCACCGCCGGGCGTTCCCCGCCGACGGTTTCCACGCCGACCACCGGACGCTGGAAACGGGCGCGGACTACCAGTGGCGCCGCGAAGGCGAACCGCACCTGTTCAACCCGCAGACGGTGTTCAAGCTGCAGCACTCCACCAGGTCGGGGAAGTACGAGGTCTTCAAGGAGTACACGAAGACCGTCAACGACCAGTCCGAGAAGCTGCTGACGCTGCGTGGGCTGTTCGACTTCAGGTACGGCGACCGGACCCCGGTGCCGATCGAGGAGGTCGAGCCGGTTTCCGAGATCGTCAAGCGGTTCGCCACCGGCGCGATCTCCTACGGCTCGATCTCGATGGAGATGCACCAGACGCTGGCCATCGCGATGAACCAGCTCGGCGGCAAGTCGAACACCGGCGAAGGTGGCGAAGACGCGGAGCGGCTTTACGATCCGGAGCGGCGCTCCGCGGTGAAGCAGGTCGCGAGTGGACGGTTCGGCGTCACGAGCGAGTACCTGGTGAACGCGGACGACATCCAGATCAAGATGGCGCAGGGCGCGAAGCCCGGCGAGGGCGGCCAGCTGCCCGGCGCCAAGGTGTACCCGTGGATCGCGAAGACGCGGTACTCGACCCCGGGGGTCGGGCTCATCTCGCCGCCGCCGCACCACGACATCTACTCGATCGAGGACCTCGCCCAGCTCATCCACGACCTGAAAAACGCCAACCCGGCCGCGCGCATCCACGTGAAGCTCGTGTCCGAGGTCGGCGTCGGGACGGTCGCGGCGGGCGTGTCCAAAGCACACGCGGACGTCGTCCTCATCTCCGGGCACGACGGCGGCACCGGCGCCTCGCCGCTGTCGTCGATCAAGCACGCGGGCGGCCCATGGGAGCTCGGCCTGGCCGAGACGCAGCAGACCCTGCTGGCCAACCGGCTGCGCGACCGGATCGTGGTGCAGACCGACGGTCAGCTCAAGACCGGGCGCGACGTGATGATCGCGGCGCTGCTCGGCGCCGAGGAGTTCGGGTTCGCGACCGCGCCGCTGGTCGTGTCCGGCTGCATCATGATGCGCGTCTGTCATCTCGACACCTGCCCGGTGGGCGTGGCGACGCAGAATCCGAAGCTGCGCGAGAAGTTCAGCGGCAAGGCCGAGTACGTCGTCAACTTCATGCGGTTCATCGCCGAGGAGGTCCGCGAATACCTCGCGGAGCTCGGTTTCCGGTCCGTCGCCGAGGCCGTCGGGCACGCCGAACTGCTCGACAAGCGCAAGGCCGTCGACCACTGGAAGGCCGCCGGGCTCGACCTGTCGCCGATCTTCCACGTGCCCGAGCTGGCGCCGCGAACTCTGCGGCACCAGCAGGTCCAGCAGGAGCACGGGCTGGAGAAGGCACTCGACAACACCCTGATCCAGCTCGCCGAGGGCGCCCTGTCGTCCGGCGACAAGGTGCGGCTCGAACTGCCCGTCCGCAATGTGAACCGGACGGTCGGCACCATGCTCGGCTCCGAGCTGACCAAGCGGTGGGGCGGCGAAGGGCTGCCGGACAACACGATCGACGTCACGTTCACCGGCACCGCCGGGCAGTCGTTCGGCGCTTTCCTGCCCAAGGGCATCACGCTGCGGCTCTACGGCGACGGCAACGACTACGTCGGCAAGGGCCTGTCGGGCGGGCGGATCATCGTCCGGCCGCCTCGCGAGGTGCGCTTGGTCGCCGAGGAGCACATCATCGCGGGCAACGTCATCGGCTATGGCGCGACCAGCGGCGAGCTCTTCATCCGCGGCAAGGTCGGCGAACGGTTCTGCGTGCGGAATTCCGGCGCGGTCGCGGTGGTCGAGGGCGTCGGTGACCACGGCGCCGAATACATGACCGGCGGCCGGGTCGTGGTGCTCGGGGGGATCGGGCGCAATTTCGCGGCCGGCATGTCCGGCGGCATCGCCTATGTGCTGGACCTGCCCGCGCACCGGGTCAACCCGGAGATGGTCGACATCGATCCGCTGGACGACGAGGACACCGAGTTTCTGCGCGACGCGGTCGAGCGGCACTACGACGAGACGGAATCCGCGGTGGCGCGGGCATTGCTCGCCGACTGGGAGACCGGCGTCGAGCGGTTCGGCAAGGTCATGCCGAAGGACTACAAGCGCGTGCTCGCGGCGCAGGCGGAAGCCGAGCGCGACGGACGCGACGTGAACGAGGCGATCATGGAGGCCGCACATGGCTGACCCCAAGGGCTTTCTGACGACCAAGCGGGAAACCCCGACGAGCCGTCCGGTGGATCTGCGGCTGATGGACTGGCGTGAGGTCTACGAGGACTTCGCGACCACGAAACTACAGAAGCAGGCGGGTCGCTGCATGGACTGCGGCATCCCGTTCTGTCACCAGGGCTGTCCGCTCGGGAACCTCATCCCCGAGTGGAACACGCTGGTCTGGCGGGAGGACTGGCGCGACGCGGCCGAGCGGCTGCACGCGACCAACAACTTCCCGGAGTTCACCGGGACACTGTGCCCGGCGCCGTGCGAGACCGCGTGCGTGCTCGGGATCAACGACGACCCGGTGACCATCAAGCGGGTCGAGATCTCGATCATCGACCGGGCTTTCGCGGAAGGCTGGGTCACCCCGCAGCTGCCGCCGGTGAAGACAGGTAAAAAGGTGGCCGTCGTGGGCTCCGGCCCGTCCGGGCTGGCCGCCGCGCAGCAATTGACACGTGCGGGACACGACGTGGTGGTGCTGGAACGGGCCGACGCGATCGGCGGGCTCCTGCGCTACGGCATCCCGGCGTTCAAGATGGAGAAGCACCGGCTCGACCGGCGGCTCGACCAGATGCGCGCGGAAGGCACCGAATTCCGCACGTCGGTGAACGTGGGTGTGGACGTCACGACCGAGCAGCTGCGTTCGGAGTACGACGCGGTGGTCCTCGCGGGCGGGGCGACGGCCTGGCGTGACCTGCCGATTCCCGGGCGGGAGTACGAAGGCATCCTGCAGGCGATGGAGTTCCTGCCCCCGGCCAACCGGGTCGCGGTGGGCGAGCTCGACGTTTCGCCGTTCAGCGCGAAGGGTCTCGACGTCGTGGTCATCGGCGGTGGCGACACCGGCGCGGACTGCGTCGGGACGTCGCACCGTCAGGGCGCGAAGTCGGTGACGCAGCTGGAGATCATGCCGAAGCCGCCGGAGTCCCGCTCCGACGCGAACCCGTGGCCGACCTACCCGATGATCTACCGCGTCTCGTCCGCCCACGAGGAGGGCGGCGAGCGGCTCTACTCGGTCAACACGCAGGAGTTCGTGGCCGACGGCAGCGGCCGGGTGCGGGCGCTGAAGCTGATCGAGGTGCGCAACGAGGGCGGGAAGTTCGTCCCTGTCGAGGGCACTGAGACCGACCTGCCCGCCCAGCTGGTGCTGCTCGCGATGGGCTTCGTCGGCCCCCAGCGGGAAGGCCTGCTGGAGAACCTGGGGGTCGAGCTGGACCAGCGCGGCAACGTAGCGCGCGACAAGGCGTTCAAGACCAGCCTGGACAACGTGTTCGTGGCCGGCGACATGGGCCGCGGTCAGTCACTCATCGTGTGGGCGATCGCCGAGGGCCGCTCCGCCGCGGCCGGTGTCGACGCGTATCTGACAGGGCGTGACGTGCTGCCGGCGCCGATCGCGCCGACCGACCGTCCGCTCACGTAGCTGGTAGGCCGAGTGGCGGCCGAACGGGGCCGTCGCCGATCAGGCGACGGGCCCCTTCGGGGTCCTAGCCGTTCAGGGTCTCTTGACCACCGCATTGCGCGAGCCGCTACAACATTCGGGTGAAGTAATGCTTTGAAGGGCATCCACGAGTGACCCTGTTGCAACCTGTCAGCATCGGATGGGGCCATTTGCCGGGAGGACCGGCGCTGATCGGCCCTGTCCGTCCTGTAATGGCTCTAACGCACCCGGCGATCACCACGCGTAGTACTTTGTCGGATGCGGTGAGCAAGCATCGCGCTTCGGGGAGGGAGCTGGGTGAATCGGCACGAGCGGCTCAGCACGCTGCTGGACATGGTGGGACAGCGGGACAAGATCGACGTGGAGAAGTCGGCGGAGGAGCTCGCCGTCTCCCCCGCCACGATCCGCCGCGACCTGGACCACCTGGCAGGCCGCCAGCTGCTGACACGGACCCGTGGCGGCGCCGTGGCCAGCAACGTGGCCTACGACCTGCCGCTGCGGCACAAGGCGGCCCGCAGCGCGCCGGAGAAGCAGCGCATCAGCGCGGCCGCCGCGCGCATGGTCGAGCGCGGCATGGTGATCGGCCTCAATGGTGGCACCACCAGCACGGAGGTGGGCCGGGCGCTGGGCACCAGGGCGGAGTTCAATGACCACTCCACCAGGCCCGCGCTGACAGTGGTGACCAACGCGCTCAACATCGCGCACGAGCTGGCGGTACGGCCCACGATCAAGATCGTGGTCACCGGCGGCGTCGCCCGGCAGCACTCCTTCGAGCTGACCGGGCCGCTGGCGAACCTCTTCCTGGACCAGATCACGCTCGACCTGGTGTTCCTTGGGGTGGACGCCTTCGACCCGGTTCGCGGCGCGTATGCCCACCACGAGGGCGAGGCGAGCACGAACAACCTGATGGCGGCACAGGCCCGTCAGGTCGTCGTGATCGCCGACGGAGGCAAGCTCGGCGGGCACGCGTTCGCCCAGATCTGCGCGACGGCGGAGGTCGACCTCCTGATCACCGACGCCGGAGCCGACGCGAAGAAGGTGAAGGCGTTCGAGGACGAGGGCGTCCGCGTCCTCATCGCCTGAGCGCGTCGAACGCGAGCAGCCCGGCGCCGAGCCTGCCCGCCTCGTCGCCGAGCTCGGCGACCCGAAGCTCCGGCATCCGCTGGAAGGTCAGCCGAGCGGCGAGCAGCTTGCGGACGGGCTCGAGGACGTAGTCGCCTGCGGTGAACAAGCCACCTCCGAGCACGATCACCTCGGGAGCCAGCAGGGTGAGCAGGGTCCCCAGGCCATGTGCCAGGCCGCCAAGCGCTTCGGCCACCACCTGAGCGGCAGCCTCATCGCCCAGCCTCGCGGCGTCCACCACCTGCTGAGCACCGTCAGTGGGCAGGCCCGTGCGCTCGGTGTAGCGGCGGGCGATCGCTGCCGCCGAAGCGATGGCCTCAAGACAGCCGGCCGCACCGCAACCACAGGGCTGACCATGTCCGACGTCGATGTGCCCGACCTCGCCCGCGAAACCGCCACCGCTGTAGACCGCACCGTCCAGCATGAGCGCGGCGGCGATGCCCGTCCCCACCGCGACGAACGCGGCGTCGGTGCAGCCGCGCCCGGCCCCCACCCGGAACTCGGCCAGCCCACCGGCACGGACATCGTGCCCGAACGCCACCGGAATGCCTGCCCGGGCTTCGAGCATTTCCCCGAACGGCACGTCACGCCAATCGAGGTTCGCCGAGAACCGGGCGACGCGCGCTGTCTCGTCGACGATGCCCGGCACGACGACCCCGGCCGCGGCGGCCGGACCGGCTTGTTCGCCCAGTTCCGCGATGATGCGCGCCACCTGATCGGCCACCGCCTCACCATCGGCGCCGCGTGCCGTGGGCTCGCGGAGGGTCGCCAAGGGCACCAGCGCTTCGTCGAGCAGTGCGGCCTTGATCGTCGTACCGCCGACGTCGAGCGCCGCCACCGTGTCAGTCATGAGCGGAATTGTCACATTGACGCCCTGGTCGACGGCAACCTACGCTCGACCGGCAAGACGACAACATCCGGAACGCGGTGAAAATCCGCGCGGTCGCGCCACTGTGACCCGATCGGCCCAAGGCCGGTCGGGAAGCCAGACCCGGAAATGTCGTGAAGTCCCCGAAGAGGCCGCGCTAGCCGAGGAGATCACCATGATGCAAGCGGTAGCACCCGCAATTCCCACCCCGATCCGGATCCCGATCCGCGAGATCCTGCCGTGGGCGGTGTTCATCGGCCTGCTTGCCCTACTCGCGCTGTACTTCGTCAGCGCGGAACAGGGCGCGACAGCCGTGTTCGCCAACATGTACGTCCACGAGTTCGTGCACGATGGCCGGCATCTGCTGGCCTTCCCCTGCCACTGACCTGGGGCGTAACCAAAGATGATGAAAACCTTGCTGGTCCGCGGCATGCTCGCGGGCCTGATCGCCGGCGTGCTCGCGACGCTGTTCGCGTACCTGTTCGGCGAGCCGTCGGTGAACGCCGCCATCGGTATCGAGGAGGCCGGCACCGCCGCGCACTCGCATACCCACGAACCGGCGACCACCGGGCCTGGTACCGCCGAACCGGCAGAACAGCCCGAGGAAGAACTCGTCAGCCGTGACGTGCAGAGCACAATCGGCCTGTTCACCGGCGTCGGCCTCTACGGGATCGCGATCGGTGGCCTGTTCTCCTTGGCGTTCGCGTTCGTGTACGGCCGTCTGGGCAGGCTTCGACCGCAGGTGACCGCCGCGCTGCTCACCGGCGGCGCCTTCGTTGTGGTGTTCTTCGTGCCGTTCCTCAAGTACCCGGCCAACCCACCCGCGGTGGGCCAGCCGGGCACCATCGGCACCCGCACCGAGTTGTATTTCGGATTCGTCGCACTTTCATTGCTGGTGGGCATCCTGGCCGCGGCCTTCGGCAGGAAACTGGCGGACAAGCTCGGCGCCTGGCGCGGCGCCCTGCTTGCTTGCGCGGGCTACCTCGTGACGATGGCACTGGCCGCCTGGCTGATGCCGATCATCGACGAGGTACCCGCGACGTTCCCGGCATCGACGTTGTGGAGTTTCCGCACCGCCTCGATCGGGACCCAGCTGACCTTGTGGATCACCCTCGGCCTCCTTTTCGGTGCTTTCGCCAAAAAGGCGCTGAAGAAATCCGAACCGGTAGCGGCCTGACATCCACCGGGTGTTCCCCCATGGATGAGCCGTGGGGGAACACCCGCGTTTGCGACACCCTCCGGCCCTCGGGCTACAGCACGTTTGCGCTCGGCAGTGCGGTTCAACCAGGCGCGAGAACGCGAAAACCGGCCATCTTGCCAACGGGCACCAGTAAGCGGTGTTTGCGTTTTGCTGTCCGCCGCGCGAGTGATCCCTCGGTCTCGCAGCAGGGACGAATCAGGTTCGAACCGCTTGCCGAATGTCCGAGCGGCGTAGCTCCTGCGCGGCAGACCGGGTTCAACGGCCGGGACCAACTGGTTTTCGATCGTCTCTCTCGTACCGGGCACTCGGCGGCGCCGGATTCGCATGTCCTCGGGGTCAGCGCACTCAAATAGATCGAGCGGACCGGGCTGTCCGGGTGCCAGCTGGTCAATTTGCCAGGACGATTCGTGAGAACAGCATTATTGCAGTGCCGAACAAAGCGATACCTTCTCGCCGTGAGCAAGTACAACGACGTCATGTCCGTAAACGAATACCACCCCGCCCCTCCGCCCCGTAGACCTCAGCCGAGCTGGGAGCTCACGCAGGCTCATGCGGCGGTTTCCGAATCGTCACCTCCGGTCGCGCGGTCCCCTGATTCGGCGTCACCCGCCGATGTGGGGTCAGCAGGAACAGCGCCGATACGGGGACTGTGAAAGGGTTCTGGATCACTGCTGTACGAGTCGCCTGCCGGAGTCGAGATCGTCATCGAACCTGCGGGACCGGCACTGAAAGACCAACCCGGTTCGTTCTTGAGACGGCGATCGCTGGGGCAAAGCCCGACTGTGGTGGCTGCGGCGGACAGACCATCAGTGGCAGGCTCCGAACCATGGCCGAGCCGGCAGGTCTTCGCCGGGCGGCAGCACCCGGGTTTGCGACATTCGCGATCTCTCACGCGGATGAAGTCCTCGACTGCCGCGGAAGTCTCGTAGCTGGTGCGTCCCAGCTCGACGATCTGCCCTGTCAGTGGGTCGGTGATCATGCGGCGCAACACGGAGTCCGGCCCGGTCGCGATGTAGCGGGCGAGTGCTGCCGGGATATGGCCGTGCCCTCTCAGCTCCCCAGGGTCATTGTTCAGTCCCAGGTAGGTGTTCATGTCCATGTAGAGGAAGACTTCCGCCCGCACAGCACCGCCCTCGGGACTTGCGAGCGCTGAGTCGAGCGCCACGTCGGCGCGAAGCTGTTCGAGCGTCCGTGGTTCCTCGCTGGACAACAAGGCACGGGCAACCCGATCGATCTGGGCGTAGGCGGCGGTGACCTTCTCCACCGGCCCGCCGGCGATCGACAACGACGCCAGTCCGTCGTCGTGGTGCGTCAAGATCAACCGGCGACGTTCACGACGCTGTGACATCCGTCGCGCAGCGCCGTCCGGATCCGCCTTGTTCGCCTCGTAGTAAGCCAGTCTGCGGACCTGATAGGCGTTCTTCCCTACCAACCGCCCGGCCAGTATCTCGTCCACAGCCCGCGCGTCACTCACGGACAACCACGATGTCGTCGCCGAAATCCGGGCCGCACGGTATCCGTCCATCAAGCCCTGGTCCATCAATTCGAGCGTGCGGGGCAGACGGTTCGTCAACGCCTCCGCCGTCGCGACCATCGACCTCGCGTGGTTCTCCGTCACCGCCAGGGCCAGCGCGATCTCCGTCGCCACCGCGCGAGATCGCCCCCGCGCCTCGTTCAGGCGTGCCTGCGCCCGGAACACCACAGCCTCCAGACGAGCAATCTGCGCCCTGGCTTCACACATGACACGAAGTGCTTCCTTTACCTCCCCACAAGCCTGTTCCGTTTCGTCCACAGGGGACACCGGATTTTCGGCCACCTCCACCTCATCCGCTCTACCCGTCTCAGCTGTCGCCGCCGCAGCGGTCGTAACTCTCGAATTGCCCACGAATCCAAGGTAGCCACAATCACCGACAAAAGGGAAATACGAACAAGCGCGAAAGGGACTCTCGTAGCGATTTTCGGAAAAATTGTTTTGATCCGGTGCCGGCTGGCCTATATTTGCGCCGAAGTCGACTACCGGACGCCCGGTGGTACGAACGGAAGGCCCGAGGGGGCGCCTTGCTCGGCAAGGCGAAGGAGGGATGTGGTGTCCAGATGTTCCTCGACCGCGTCGGCGAGTCGCTCCAACATGCTTTCGCGCAGCGAAGCGAAGCCACGCGCGTCCCCGGCCGGGGCCCAGTCGACGCCGGACTGTGCGGCCGCTTCAATGAGCCACGCTCTGCGGAAGGCGTCGTTCTCGAAGGCACCGTGCCAGGTCGTACCCCAAACCGATCCCCGCCGATAACCGTCCAAAAAGGACTCCACCGGTTCGAACGGAACGGCGTTGCCGTGATGGATTTCGTAAGCCTCGACCGGATGTCCGCGCCACTTTCCGACCGGGCGCCCGAGCACCTTCTCCCCGGCGAACATCACGCGCGTCGGCAGGAGGCCGAGGCCGTCGACCAGACCAGCGCGTGATTCCAGGTCGTCGCGGATGGTTTCGGCGAGCATCTGATAACCGCCACAGATACCCAGCACCGGCCGGCCTGCTTCAGCTCTGGACGTGACTGCGGCAGCGAGACCGCGTTCCCGCAGCCATCGCAGGTCGTCCACAGTGGCCCGGGAACCGGGCAGCACCACGATATCCGCCGCCGCCACCGTGTCCGGGTCGGCGGTGAGGGTCACGGTGACCCCGGGCTCGGCGGCCAGCGCGTCGACGTCCGTCGAGTTGGACGCCCTGGGAAACCGCACCACCGCGATCCGCAGCCCGCCGCCCCGCGACTCGTGGCGCCAACCGGCGGCCGCCAGCGCGTCCTCCGAATCGATCCACACTCTGTCCAGCCACGGCAGCACCCCGAGCACCGGCCGTCCTGTCAGGGTGCGGAGACTGTCCAGTCCGGGGAGCAGCAGGCCGACATCGCCCCGGAACTTGTTGACGATCCAACCCGAGACCAGCGCCTGGTCCTCGTGGCTGAGCAGCGCGAGCGTGCCGAACATCGCGGCCATCACCCCGCCCCGGTCGATGTCGCCGACCACGACGACCGGAAGCCCGAACCGCCTGGCCAGGCCCATGTTCACGTAGTCGCCGGCACGCAGGTTGATCTCGGCGGGGCTGCCCGCGCCCTCACAGATCACGATGTCGAAACGGGTGCGCAGCTCAGCGAACGTGTCGAAGGCGATCTGGGCCAGACCTGTCCGCCCGGTCGCGTACTCCCCGGCGTCCAGGACGCCGAAGGGCTTGCCGAGGGCGATGATGTGACTGCGCCGGTCGCTGCCAGGTTTGAGCAGGACGGGATTCATCGCGGCCTCGGGCTCGACGCCCGCCGCTCGGGCCTGGAGCCACTGTGCGCGCCCGATCTCGGCGCCGTCGGAGCAGACCATCGAATTGTTGGACATGTTCTGTGCCTTGAACGGCGCGACACGGATTCCCTGCCGTGCGAACCAGCGGCAGATCGCCGCGGTGACCAGACTTTTTCCGGCGTCTGAGGTGGTGCCCGCGACCAGGAGCCCGGTCACCGGGCCACGGCCACGGCCAGGGCCAGGGCCAGGGCGGCGAAGCCGGTGAGGCGGGAGAGCCGGACCGCGCGCCGCAGGTCTGCGGCAGCCGGGTCGGGGCCGTCACCGAGGCTGCCTCTGGATTCGACACGACCGCCGTAGCTGTTGGTGCCGCCCAAGCTGATGTCGAGTGCCCCGGCGAACGCGGCTTCCACCTGGCCGGCGTTGGGGCTCGGATGCAGAGCCCCGTCGCGGCGCCAGACGCGCCACGCACGCCGGGCACTGCCCCCGGCCAAGGGGGCGCAGGCAGCGGTGAGGGCAGCACCTGCACGTGACGGCACGAGGTTCGCCGCGTCGTCGGCGCGGGCCGAGGCCCAGCCGAACCTCTCGTAACGGGGTGAGTGGTAGCCGACCATGGCATCGAGGGTGTTGAGCGCGCGATAGCCGAGCAAACCGGGGATCCCGGCGACCGCACCCCAGAGCAGGGGGGCAACCACCGCGTCCGAGGTGTTCTCGGCGATCGACTCGGTGGCCGCGCGGGCCAGCTCGGCGGCGTCGAGGCCGGTGGCGTCGCGGGCGCAGAGGTGGGACAGTCGGCGTCGCGCGCCCGGGAGGTCGTCCGCGTCGAGCAGTCGGGCCATCTCCGTGCCTTCGGTCGCGAGCCCCCGGCCGCCGAGCACTGCCCAGGTCGAAACCGCGGTAAGCGCGAAGCGGGCGAAAGGCCGGTGTTTTGTCGCGGCGCGAGCCGCAAACCCGAGACCGACGACCGCACCCACACAAGCGCCAGCGTAGGCCGCTCCCCTGCCGCGAGAGTCTCCCCACCAGCGGCGTTCGCACGCGGCCGCCGCGCGGCCGAACCCGGCCACGGGGTGCCCACGCCGGGGATCTCCGAACAGCGTGTCGGCCGCATAACCGGCGATGAGCCCGGTTGCGGTGGCGGCTTGACGGAGTGTCACAGCGCGAACGGTAGCGCGTGCACGAGAATGCGGGGTATGACCAAGCTGACGCACCGGCTCGCGGGGTATCTGGAAACCCTGGCGCGGGCACTTCGCCGGTACGGGCGCGACGACGGCAAGGTACTGATCCTGGGCGGGGTCCGCTCAGGGAAGTCCCGGCACGCCGAGCGGCTCGTCTCCCGCCACCAGCACCTCACCTACGTGGCGCCCGGCCTGCCACCGAGCGACGACGACCCCGAATGGGCCGCACGCGTGGCCGTCCACCAGGCCCGCAGGCCGGGCCACTGGCGCACGGTGGAGACGACCGACCTGGCGAGCGTCCTGCGCGGCGCGACCAGTCCCCTGCTCATCGACTGCCTGGGCACCTGGCTCAGCCGGGAGCTGGACGAGGTGGGCGCCTGGGAACAGAAACCGGGCTGGGAACGACGGCGCGACGACCGGCTCGAGGACGTCCTGGCCGCGTGGTCGCAGGCACGCGTGCCGGTGGTCGCGGTGAGCAACGAGGTCGGCAGCGGTGTGGTGCCCGCAACGGTGTCAGGGCTGCTGTTCCGTGATGTGCTGGGCGCTCTCAACAAGCGGGT
>NZ_JAYMZS010000075.1:0-45631 GCF_035828755.1 Amycolatopsis sp. H20-H5
CCTTCTTTGACCACGTACTTGGCGTAAGCACCTAAGAACGTAGCGGGAAGGAGCCCTTCCTCATGATCAGGGCCGGAAAACCCGCAGGTCACAGACCAGTCCACCTCACTCCAGCCGAACTACACCCTTCTTCGACAAGGCGTACCGGCGGGCTTACGAGCGGCTGCTCGTGGTGGTGTCGTTTTTCTACAAGAGCTACAACCGGCAGTCCCAGTTCTTCGAGGCCGACAAACTGACCCGGCGGGAACGGCACATGCTCAATCTGTACGAATCGTTCCTGCACATCGTGACCGGTGTCGAAGACCTCGATGACACCAAAGATGGCAGCGGGGCTCTGGATAAGGTCGCTGCCCGTCTCAAGGAGCAGGGTGGCATCGACACCGAAGGTGGGATCGCCGCCGGGCACAACGAGGCGATGAACTCGATGCCCACCTCGCCGGAGAAGTCAGTGGCCGGCCTTTACCTGGAGCTGGAGCCGAAGCTAAAGCTGCGCCGACTGGCTGCCAGGGTTGTCGAAACCGAATGACTGCCACACAGAGTGTCACGCTGCTGCTTGTCCTCGCCGTGGTACTGATGGTGGCCAAGGCGTTCGGATCGCTGTTCGCCTGGTGGGGCCAGCCCGCGGTGTTCGGCGAGATCCTGGCCGGCATCCTGCTGGGTCCGACCTTGCTGCCGGCGGCACTGGAACGGGCGTTGTATCCCAGTGACATTCACCTGGTCCTCAGTGCCCTCGGTAATCTGGGGGTCGCGCTATTCATGTTCCTGATCGGCCAGGAGTTTCGACGGCACCCCCCGCGGAAGCAGGCAGGTGCCGTGCTGGCCACCACCGTCGGCTCCGTCGCAGTGCCGTTTGGCCTTGGGGTGCTGCTCGCGGTGACCGTGGTGCGCCGGCCGGAGGGCGCGCCGCTGAACGGCCACGCGCTGCTTCTGGGCACTGCGATGTCGGTCACCGCGTTTCCGGTCCTGGCCAGGATTATCAGGGACCGCGATCTCCTGGGCACTCGGATGGCAGGCATCGCATTGGCCAGCGCCGCGATCGGCGATCTGCTCGCCTGGTCGATGCTCGCGGTGTCGATCATGCTGGCGTCCGGCCGGGCACAGTGGCGGCTGCTGTTGGTGATTCCTTTGCTGGTTTTGGTTTTCGGCGTCGGAAGACCGCTGCTGGCGGTCTGGGCGCGGTGGCGTGCCGAGCGCGGACGGACCTGGGAACCGTTTGTGGTGGCACTGGTTGGGCTGCTCGCTTGTGGCGCAGCAACCGAGTGGCTTGGCCTGCATTTCATCTTCGGCGCATTCACGTTCGGCCTGATCATGCCGGCCGGCCCCGGTGGACTGCGCGAGCCTGCCGCCCGCCAGATGGGGCAGATGACCGAATACCTGTTGCTGCCGGTCTACTTCGTGGTCGTCGGCGCTCGGGTGGACTTGTCGCACCTGGGTTGGTCCGGGCTCGCCGAGTTCGGGGCGATCATGCTGGTCGCGGTGGGCGGGAAGGTGCTCGGCGTGATGGCGGGCGCGAGGTTGGGCGGGGTCGACTGGCGGCGGTCCGCGGTACTGGCCACGCTGGCCAACACGCGGGGACTCACCGAGCTGATTGTGCTCTCCGCCGGCCTGCAGTTCGGCCTACTGGATGCGAACCTGTATTCGCTCCTGGTGCTGATGGCACTGATCACCACGTTGATGACGGGGCCGGTGCTCCGCGTGCTGTACCCCCCTTGGCTAGTCGCCATGGACCGGGAGCAGATCGAAGATCCGGTCTCGGACAACCCGGCGGTCACCGCCGGATCGGCAACCAACAGCATCAGAAAATAGATGACTTCGAAGGGGTGGTGCCAGACATGGTGAGCGAGCTGATCAACGCCGACAATCGTTTCCTGGAGATCCTGAACCGGTTGACGAACAAGTCGATCGACGATTACTACAACCCGTATAAGCTGTTCGAATGGCCGGATAGATTGCCGGAGGAAATGTGGTGGATGAGTCCCGAGCTGACCACCACGTACGGAACCCTGCTCGCCGGAAAATTTAGCGAAAAGGAGCTTTACGCGCTCTCCAAATTCGAGAGCATCAACTTTTACAGCCTGAACGTGCACGGCATCCGCGAGCTGCTGATCGAGGTGACCCGGCGAATCCACACCAAGGGTTTCGAAACGCCGTCAGAGTTCTTTCACCATTTCATCGGTGAGGAGAACGAGCACATGTGGTTTTTCGCCGAGTTCTGTCTGCGCTACGGGCGCAAGATCTACCGGCAGCCAGCCGGGGCTAGCGCGGCAATTCCACGGTCGGCGGTGGAGAGCCTACTAGTCTTCTGCCGCATCCTGATCTTCGAAGAATTGGTCGACCACTTCAACTCCCGGATGGCCGCGGACGATCGGCTGGACGACACCATCCGGGCCATCAACCGGATCCACCACCAGGACGAGTCCCGGCACATCGCGTTCGGTCGCGAACTGGTGACCATGCTGTTCGCCAAGGTCAAGAGCACAGCCACCGAGCTGGAGCTGGCCGAGATCGCCGACTATCTGCGGCGGTACCTGACTTACAGCTTTGAATCGCTGTACAACCCGCAAGTCTACCAGGACGCCGGCCTCGCCGACCCGCTGGCCGTGCGCCAGGAGCTGCTGGCCTCGCCCGCGCGGGCGGAGCTCGAGCAGAACGTCTTCCGCAAAACCTCGAAATTCCTCAAGAAGATCGGGGTCATGTGATGACCGCGAACTCCGCACCGGCCAAGCATATCGACGCGCCGGCCATTCTCGACCCGGACCAGACCGACCTGCTGCGTGCGCTGGACGAGGTTTTCGCAGGTTGGGGCAGGGCCGAGGGTGCGCGGGAGATCCTACCGCCGCCCGTGTATCGAGTCTCGGACCTGGAAAAATTCGACGTCTACATCAATTTCCCACACCTCGCACTGGTCGCGGCTCCGCTGGAATTGGCGGGCGGGCCAGCCGAACCGGCGGGCGGCCGGTTCACCCCGGCCGACCTCCGGGCGGCACAGCTCGGCTTGCCGCACGCCACCTGCTTCGGCGCCTACCTGTTCTACGAAGGCACTGAGCTCGGCCAGGACACCCTGATCACCCTGGTGAACCGGTGTTTCCGCAACGAGGAGCGCTATCTCCCGCTACGTCGGTTGGTCAGCTTCCAGATGCGGGAGATCGTGGCGCTGGGCAGCTACCAGCACACCCAGCAGACATTGACCATGTTCACCGAGCGGATCACCGCGTTCGGTGCGGCGGTGGGACTGGACCTGAACCTGGTGGCCGCGACTGACCCGTTCTTCGAGAACGACGGGGCGCGGGCGGCATTGTCCCGGCTCAGCCCTGTCAAACACGAATTCCAGGTCGGTGGCCTCGCTGTTGCGTCGGTCAACACACACCGCAACTTCTTCGGCGAACGCTGCCGGATCCGGCTTGCCGGCGAATCCGGCTACGCCTACACCAGCTGCGTGGCGTTCGGGCTGGAACGGTGGCTGGCTGTGCTGCTGGACGTGCACGGCAGCGCGCCGCAGGCGCTATTGGCCGTGCACGACGCCGCCGCCGCCCGAGGTGCGTGAGGGGTGGACAGCCGAGTCGGCATCGACCTGGTCCCGTTCAACCGCGTGCATCAGCTGGTGCGTGATGAGCTCATGCTGGCGCGGATGCTGTCCGCAGCGGAAATCCGGCTGTCTCAAGGAAGTGAAGGTCCTGACATCGCGGGGATCGCCGGGCGGCTGGCCGCGAAGGAGGCGGTGTTCAAGCTGTTCCACGCACCCGAGCAGACCCTGCCCTGGCGGAGCATCGAGATCCTGACCGCCGAGGGCGGCTGGCCGGTGGTGCGGCTGGCCGGCCGTGCCGCCGAACTGGCCCGGCGCGCCGGCATCGACGACATAGCGGTGAGCATTACCCACGACCACCCCTGTGCCGTGGCGGTGGCGTTCACAGCTCGCAATCCCGAGAACAGGAGTGGAAATGGCAGCGACAGGCATTGACGAGGTCCGCACCTGGATCCTGAGCCGACATCCGGAACGGCAGACCATCGACGCCGAGGAGAACCTGATCGAGACCCGTCTGGTCGACTCGCTGACCTTTGTGGAGCTGGTCTACGTGATCGAGAACGCCACTGACGTGGAGATCGACTTCGACGATATCAACATCCAGGACTTCCAAACCTTGGCCGCGATCGAGAAAGCATTCTTCGTCGCGGTCTGACATGCAACAGGAGGGGAGACACCTATGGAAGCCGTCTCGTATACGGCCCAGTGGACGGCCGCGGCGCGGGCGTTGGAGACTGAACGTGGCGACCAGGCGATCTTCGAAGATCACCACGCCCGCGCGCTGGCCGCACCTCGCGGATTCGAGCTGCTGGAGAAGAACCGGGGTAGCGGACTGGCCCCGTTCATCGCGATCCGTACGCGGTACCTGGACGAGAGCATCAGGCAGATCCTCGCGGACGACGACATCCGGCAGATCGTGTTCGTCGCCGCAGGCATGGACACCCGGCCGTTCCGGCTGGACTGGCCGGACGACGCGACGGTGTATGAAGTTGATTTCCCAGCGTTGCTGACGGAGAAGCGCCGCCGGCTGAACGGGTTGCGCGCAGAGCCGCGTGTGACCCGCCGTGAGGTGGCCGTCGACTTGCGTCAGGTGTGGCTGCCTGATCTCGAACGGGCCGGATTCGACCGCAGCCGTCCCACTTTGTGGATCGTCGAGGGCCTCATGTTCTTCCTCACTCCTGAGCAGGCGACCAATCTGTTGCGCACCCTCGGCTCGGCTTCGGCGCGGGGCAGCTGGCTGGGTGTGGACTTCGTCAGCCAGGCCCTGCTGCGCAGCCCGTTCTCCCGTGCCTTCCGCCGCGCTCTGGAACAGGACGGCACACCGTGGCTGTTCGGCACTGACGAGCCCGAGGAGTACCTGGCCTCGGTCGGCTGGAAGGCACGCGACGTCAAGGAACCCGGCGAGCCGAGCACTGCGCACGACAACTGGCCATACGAGGTGCAGCGGCGGGATCTCAAAGGGCCCTCGCGCAGCTGGCTGGTGTGTGCCGAGTTCGTGGGCGGCTGAAAGTGGCGACCTGCCCGGCTCGAGCCTGTTCCTGTCGGCGGACGAAGTCCTGATCGGAGGATGGGAACAGCATGGCGAATGCCAGTACGCAATGGTGGGCGTCGGCGGGCGGCTATGTGGCCGAACTGCTGTCCGTCCTCGCGCGGGAACCGGAGAAGCCAGTCCTGCACTACCGCGGTTCTTGGACCACCGGGGGCGAACACCTGAGGTCGGTGACCGGGATCTACCGTGTGCTGTCCCACTCCGGAGTGGGACACGGCACGATCGTCGGAGTACTGACCGCTTCGAACAGCCCGGAAATACTCGGAGTGCGGCATGCGACGCATCTGCTTGGGGCCGCGGTCGGGCACCTGCGGTCGACCAATCCGGGGTCGAGCACGGCGATGTTGCCGATCGATGATCAGATGGACATTCTCCGGACCGTCGGGGCAGGGGTGTTGTACGCCGATCGGGACGCTGCCGACCGGGCGGCCGAACTCGCGCGGCTGGCCGGTATTTCCCTGATCGGCCCCGGCGTGCGGGGACCGTGTGAGGTCACGCCTGGTGACGATCCAGGTCCCGCAGAACCAGCGCTGTGGTCACCAGAGGACCTGGCGGCCATCGCATTCACCAGCGGTAGCACCGGGCGGCCCAAGGGGATCCGGAAGTCGCGGCGGTCCTGGGACAGCGTGGTATACGGCACCGTCGACCACGGGCCGGAGGCTGAGCAGGTCACGGCGCTGGTAGGCACCCCTCTGAGCCAGACGGTCGGGCAGCTGGCCGATGCTGCGTTGATCGACGGTGGCCGGTTGGTGCTGCTGGAGGAGTTCGCACCGGACACCTGGATTCGCGCGGTGAACGAGCACTCGGTGACCCGTACCTTCATGGCCACGAGTCACCTGTACCGGGTGCTTGATCACCTGGCAGAACGGGGGCTGCACGATCCGGTGGCCGCTGGGTTGACCAGCCTGCGCCGCCTTGACTACGCAGGAAGCCCAGCGGCGTCGGCGAGGCTCATTGAGGCCGTGAAAATGTTCGGCCCCAGCCTGTTCCAGCAGTACGGCACCTCCGAGAGCGCCCGGATTAGCTTCCTCGCGCCGGAGGACCACAAGGAACCAGAGCTGCTGGAGACGGTGGGGCGTCCGTTTCCCGGTGTCGAAATCGGCATCAGCGACCTCGAGACTGGCGCCTCGCTCGGCGCCGGGAAGGTCGGCGAGGTGCGCGTCCGGTCGCCGCACGTCATGGACGGCTACCTCGACGAGGCGTTGACCGCACAGGTGTTCCGCGACGGTTGGTATCACACCGGTGATATCGGCTACCGCGACGAGCGTGGCTACCTGCACCTGCTTGACCGGGTCGCCGACATGGTCAAGATCGACGGCGTCAAGGTGTACCCCACTGTGATCGAGCGCGAGACGTTGATGATTCCGGGAATCGCACAGGCGGTCGTGTACGGCTGCCTTGGCGATGACGGTCTCGAACACCTCTACGCGGCGATCGCTCTGCGAGCGGGCGCTTTGGTGAGTTCCGACGTGGTGCGCGCACACCTCAGCACCACCCTCTCGCCGGCGCACGCCCCCGAACAAGTACTTGTTCTTGACGAGATCCCGTTGAACGCTGCTGGGAAGCCCGACAAACCACGCCTGCGAATGGAGCACGCGTCACACGTCTAACAGTAAACAGAAACCCGGACCCATCAACGATTTGGACAACTCATGGCAACACATCTGGACTACTTCACGACCAAAATCTCCGCAGACCAAAGAAGTACTCGAGAGTTTCTCGAGATCGGCAGGCGGGCCGGACACTTCCCAAGCGCCACGGCGCGTGTCTCCGGCGGGAACACCGAGGTAAGCGTGTGGTGCAGCAACGACTACCTCGGTATGGGCCAGCACCCGCTCGTGCTTGCCGCGGCGCACGATGCGGTGGCCAAGTTCGGTGCCGGGTCGGGCGGGTCGCGCAATATCGGCGGCACGAACCACCGTCACGTCGAATTGGAGCGGGAGCTCGCCGACTGGCACCGCAAAGATGCAGCGCTGCTGTTCACATCCGGCTACACCGCAAATGATGGTGCTCTGACAGTGATCGCCGGAACCCCAGACACTACCGTCGTGTTCTCGGATGAGCTGAACCACGCTTCGATCATCGACGGACTGCGGCACAGTGGCGCGAGCAAGAGGATATTCCGACACAACGACGTCGAGCATCTGGCGCAGCTGCTCGCCGGGGCCGACCCGGAACTGCCGAAGCTGATCGTCGTGGAGTCGATCTACTCGATGTCAGGCGACGTTGCCCCGCTCGCCGAGATCGCCGACCTGGCGGAGCGTTTCGGTGCGACCACGTTCCTCGACGAGGTGCACGCGATCGGTATGTACGGACCGGAGGGCGCCGGTGTTGCTGCACGTGAGGGCATCGTCGAGCGGTTCGACATCATCATGGGCACGCTCGCCAAAGGGCTCGGGACGGCGGGGGGCTACATTGCCGGCCCAACCGATCTCATCGACTACGTCAGGACCGCCTCTCGCGCATTTGTCTTCACGACGTCCCTGCCGCCAGCCAATGCAGCGGGTGCGCTCGCCGCGGTCCGGCACCTGCGTGAGTCCGAGGTGGAGCGGGAGCGGCTCGCCGTGAACGCCCGACTGCTGCACCGGTTGCTCGATGACGCCGACATCCCCTTCAAGTCCGCCGATTCGCACATCGTGTCGGCGATCGTCGGCGACGACGCATTGTGCAAGCAGGCGTCCGCGCTGCTGCTCGATCGGCATCAGATCTATGTGCAAGCCATCAACGCTCCCAGCGTGCGCGAAGGCGACGAGGTGCTGCGGATTGCGCCGTCGGCTACCCACACCACGGCAGACGTGGAGAAGTTCGCCGAGGCGCTCGCCGGGATCTGGCGCGCTCTGGGTATCCCGACCGCCTCCGTACGGAGCGGATCATCGTCGACCGCGAAGGAATTGGTGTGACTCGACCACTGGCCGCTGTGCTCGCCGATACAGCGGCGCGGCGGCCGGACGAGCCGGCGCTGATCTTCGAATCGACCTCGGTCACCTACCATGTGCTGTGGGAGCGAGCCCGCAGCTGTGCAGCCGAGATGCGTCGTCATGGGATCGGGCCAGGTGACCGGGTCGCGTTGCTGCTGGCCAATACTCCGCAGTTCCCCGTCGCCTATTACGGCTCGCTCGCACTCGGGACCACCGTGGTGCCGATGAACGCGCAGCTGCGGATCGATGAAATCGAATTTGTGCTCGCAGACAGTGGCGCACGCGCGCTGATCTGCACCGAAACGACGATGGACGAGGGCGCGATCGCGGCGGCTGCCGCCGACGTCACGCTGTTCACGATCGGGGTCGAACATGGCAACGGGGTACGGCTAGACCCGCCCGAGCAAGCATCCCCCATCGCTGGATACTTCCCCAGCGCAGCCGACGACATCGCGGCGATCCTGTACACCTCGGGCACTACTGGCCGACCTAAAGGGGCCATGCTCACGCACCGCAACATCGTCACCAACGTCGAGGTGACGGCGGTGTCTCCCTTCGCCGTTCAGCCTGATGACGTACTGCTCTGCAGCCTTCCGCTGTCCCACACCTTCGGTCAGACTTGCGTCATGGGAGTGGCTTTCCATGCCGGCGCGACCGTGGTGCTCATACCTCGGTTCTCCGCGACCATTGCACTCGCGCAGATGATCCACTACGGATGCACCGTGTTCATGGGCGTGCCGACGATGTATCTGGCTCTACTGGAGGCGGTTTCGAACGGCGCACCCGCGCCTCACCTGCGCCGGGCGTATAGCGGCGGTTCGGCACTGCCAGTCCCGGTGCTGGAGGCGGTCGCGGAGACATTCGGCTGCGAGGTGTACGAAGGATACGGCCTGACAGAGACCTCCCCGTGTGTCGCCTATAACCACCCGGGATCAATCACGCGACCGGGCACCGTCGGGACACCGATCGCCGGCGTCGAGGTCGGCATCACCCACGCCGACGTCGAAGACCGCATCGAGCTGCTGCCCGTGGGCGACGTGGGCGAAGTCGTGATCCGCGGGCACAACGTGATGTCCGGATATCTCGGCCGATCGGAGGAGACGGCCGCTGTCCTCGTCGACGGCTGGTTCCGCTCGGGTGATCTAGGCGTCCTCGGGGCGGACGGTTCTCTGCGGCTAGTCGATCGGAAGAAGGACGTCGTCCTGCGCGGCGGCTATAATATCTACCCCCGCGAGATCGAGGAAACGCTAGTGCGGCATCCTGCCGTCGAGCAGGTCGCCGTGATCGGAATCCCGGACAGTCGGCAGGGCGAGGAGATCTGCGCGATCATCGTGGCCCGGCCGGAGTTCACAACGGACGTGGCGTTGGCCGCCGACATCGTGGCTTGGAGCCGAGATCGCCTGGCGCGCTACAAGTATCCACGCCGGGTCAAATTCGCCGACGCTCTGCCCACTGGGCCCAGCGGCAAGGTGCTGAAACGCCTCCTGGTGCGGCTCTATTCATGACATGGGCGGGCTCGGCGGGGCAGCGGCGCTGATCACAGCCATTTTCTGGGGGCTTGCGTGCAGATAGTGGAAAGTACACCGGCGGAGCCGAACCTGCCCAGTACCGGGCGAGTCGACCTACGCGAGCTCAGATTCGGTCGGTCGCCCCGCTTTCGCGAGGAAGATGCCGAACACACCAGGGCGCTTGCTGAACTCGCTGAGGAGCTGCTACCTCCAATCGTCGTTCATCGGCTATCCATGACCGTCATCGACGGCCTCCACCGAAGCCAGGCGGCGCATCTGCGCGGCGAACGGACGATCAGGGCCCGGTTCTTCGACGGAACCCCGGAGGCTGCTTTCCTCCTGTCGGTCGAGGCAAACAGGTGCCACGGGCTGCCGCTGTCGCTTTCCGAGCGCAAGGCAGCGGCAGCCACGCTGATCACGATGTTCCCGGACCGCTCGGATCGATCCATTGCGGGTTCCGCGGGTCTCTCCGACAAGACGGTAGCTAAGCTCCGTCGCGGAGGAAGTGCGGAAAATCCGCAGTCGAACGCGCGCATCGGCGCGGACAAAAGTCGGCGGCCGGCCGCCTGCGCAGACCGGCGCAGGCTCGCGGCCCGACTTATTGCGCTCCAGCCTCGGATGCCCTTGCGTCAGATAGCCGGCGAGGTAGGCATTTCTCCGGCGACGGTACTGGATGTCCGCAGGCGGCTGGCCAGAGGGGAAGACCCGGTGCGGGTCGGTTCGGACCGCGCCAACGGCCTAAAGGAAATGGCGTATCGCACACCGGATCCGACGCACGATCCTCAGATCGTCCTGTGGAACCTCCGGAAAGACCCGGCCTTGAAATCTTCCGAGGCGGGCCGTGACCTGCTGCGCTGGTTGCATTCCCATGTGCCCAGTCGGGAGCGATGTGACGCCTTGATCAGCAATTCTCCGCCGCATTGCCGTGATCTCCTTGCAGACCTCGCGGAAGCGTACGCCGAACGGTGGTGGGAGCTGTCCAGAAGGCTTCGTAACGGATGGTCGATTCCTGGTCAAACACGAGAAGACAGGAAGTGAATCGTGACCCCGCCGCTCAACAGGCTCGAACCGCTGAACGAGAATTGGCAAACCGGTCTAGCGATCGTCGCGCACCCGGACGACCTGGAATACGGCGCAGCCGCCGCGATTGCCCGCTGGACCATGCAGGGCAAGCAAGTATCCTATTGCTTGCTGACCAGTGGCGAGGCGGGCATCGACGGAGTACCTCCGGATGAAGCAAAGGTGATTCGGGAAGCCGAACAGCGCGCGTCCGCCGCGATCGTCGGTGTTGACGCCGTGGAATTCCTCGGGTTTCCGGACGGCATCCTTGAGTATGGGCTGCCGTTGCGGCGTGCCGTTGCCCGGGCGATCCGGGGTCGGCGTCCCGAAATTGTGATCACCAACAACCTTCGTGACACCTGGGATGCCGAAGAACTGGGCAGAGGATTCACCCCGCTCAACCACGCCGACCACATCGTCAGCGGGCGGGCGATTCTTGACGGTATCCGGGATGCGGCGAACCGGTGGGTCTTCACCGACCTGCTCGACGAGGGTTTGCCGCCGTGGAGTGGCGTCCGGCAAGTCTGGGTCGCGCATTCCCCGCTGGCCGCCTACGGCGTCGACGTCACGGAATCCTTCGCGCGTGGCGTGGCCTCGTTGGAAGCTCACGAGGCATATATCAAGGGCCTCGGTCGGGCTGACTTCGACGCGGGTGAGTTCCTCGAGTCCCTCGGTCGGCGTGCAGGGACACACTTCGGCTGCAAGATCGCAACTTCTTTCGAAGTCATCAGGTTCACCTCCGATGACTGACGAGTTGCCGGCAGAGTTCGCCGTGGCGGTGGGGGGTGCCGCCACGGCGAACTCTTCTATGTCCCCGCATCGGCAAGGCAATCAGCGCTTTGCGGGGAAGAACACATCTTCGGCAGGAAGGCAACCCGCCGCCACCAATGCCGTGGAAAGCTCGCCGCCGATCTCGGCCAGTTGCTGCGCGCCGGCGTCTCCGAGTACTCGCCACGGCCCGGCGGCCAGCCGGTCGGTGTCCTCCTCTAGCCCGGCACGCAGTGCGGTACCCTGCTCGGTTAGCGCACCGTCGGCGTCAAGTACGCCGCGCACGCGGAGCTCCTCGGCCGCGTTGTTCCACTGCTCTCCCGACCAGCCGCGGTGCGACTGCGCGAACGATGGCAGAAATCCGCTCCCGGTCGCGGCGTGACTGACCATTGACTGCAACCCGCCGAGTTCGGCGTTGATCAGGGCAGCGATGTGCCCGTCACCGCGATGCTCACGCAGGATGGCCAATCCTTGCCACAGCACTAAATGCGGGCTATCCGGCCAATCCAGCTCCTGGTGAGACGCAGCCAGCGGACGCCCTTCGGTGGCCGCGCTCATTGCGGCGCGGCGCGCAAGTCCAGCGGCCTCTGCGACCTGGGGCGAACCAAGCACTTCGGAACCCAGCAACCTTTTCAGTGCCCGATCCGCCGCCATGAGGCGAGCCTCGAGCAGCTTCTCCGGGCTTGCCAGCGTCCACGCCTTCGGAATGTTCTCCCGAACTCGTTCCGGATTAAAGTTGTAGAACGCCGCATGGATCACTGAGGCGGGCACCGCGCCCATCGCCGCCGCCCTGCCCCCGAAATAGCACATAACGCCGGGTTCTAGCCCCGCCGCCATCAGTTCCTCGTCGTATTCCGGCGAAAAATACACCATGGCAGCGTATATCTGGAGTCGGCGCATCGCCTGGCCTATCAGCCTGTAATTCATGGGCGGAATTTCCACCTTTCATTGCTTCGAATCTTCACGTGAGATAACTTTCCGGCTCGAAAGTGGTGATATCACGGGCAATTCTTATTGGATAGCGTGCGAAAATAATGCGGGACGCAGGGCAATTTTAAGTGCTGGCTCGATGGTGAACAAATGTCGCAGATATACGATCAGGCGTGGAAGGCTGTGGGCGGTCGCCGACGTCGGGCCTCGCCCAGCGGTGCGAGCAGGCGTTCTGGCCGTGGACGAGTACCGGTCGCCTGCGGGCCGCATGAGATGGGCAAAACCGCGCTAATGCGTACGGCGGATGGCTGTCCTGCAGCTGCGCTCGTGCTCCTGTGTGGTATCACCGCGTGAAGTCAGCCGAGCATGCCGCTGACGACTAGTATTCAGCGCCTCGGTTGGGACCTTCCGGGTAAAGGGCCCGATCGGGAGGCCGCCCTGGCCTTCTGGCGCTCGCTGAGTGCTCGGCTCGAGGTGGACTGCTGCCAGGGCGAACTGCCTTGGCTGCGTACTGCCGAGCTCGCCCGACGTCGCGCCGCGAGCACGCAGCTCCGGTCGGCGTGGGCGCCCGTCATGCCACCGGATCGTTCGGCCCGGTAATGCCGATCACGAGGCGGCGGGCGCGCGGATCGTCCGCGACGTGCTTGGCCACTTCGTCCAGGTCGTCGCGGGCGTGGATGAACCGCCCATGCAACATGTCATACCGCCCAGACACCAGGGTGGCCACCTTCTCCGCGGATACCGTGATAGCCAAGAATGCTTTGTCCGGCAGTTCGTGGTAGTCCGGTCGTTGCTCGGTCATCAGGGTGCGCACCATTCCGGGATTGATGTCGAGGACGATGACGCCGCGGCCGGCGGTCTCGTGCGCGAGGGCGGTGGTGAAACGGGCCAGCGCCGCCTTAGACACGCCATACGCGCTGTAGGTCGCTACCGAATCGTCTCGGACTGCCACCCGGGTGTTGATGTTGACCACGTACCCGTAGCCCCGGTCAAGCATTGACGGGACCAGGCGGCGCGAAAAAAGCATGGGCCCGCGCATATTAGTCGTCACGACATCCCACCAGTCGTCCGGATCGGACTCGGTGAAGCAGCCGAACTGTCCAGAGTAACCCGCGTTGTTGATCAGTATGTCAATGTGTCCAAAGTATTTCTCCACTGCATCACAACAACGATTAACGTCCTTCGCGTTCGCGACGTCTCCGGTTACTGTTAAAGCCTCACCGCCAATCCGTTTGATGTGTTCTGCCGTAGACAAGTTATCGGCCGACAACTTGTCTACGAGGCCGAGTTGGTAACCGTGTTCCGCTAAGGTAATTGCGATCTGGCGGCCAATTCCACGCCCAGCTCCGGTTATCAATACAACTTTGTTCGCGCCTGCGTTGGTTGGTTCAGACAATGCGGTTTCCTTAATGGAGGAAAGTTGGTTGTTGCTACTGTAACGACATTTTTGAAGCCTGTCGATCTGTTCAATCACCTCGTCGGGACTCCTGAGGACTCAGGTAGGTGCCTTGGGTCTGATGCAAACCTTCGGCTACCGCAGGGCACCGAGTCGACGTTTACAGCGGAAGCGGTACGCGCTGTGCCCGAAAACGGCACGGAGTAGTGGGTGGCTGGAGTCAAACTGAACTGGTCAGACGCTTGGGCTGCCACTGCACGTGAACTCCGCGCGGCAGGAACGGGAAGTCCGCCCAGAGATCTTCACCGCGGCGCTGACCCGGCTCGGGCGCTGAGGCACAGCGCTTGCTCGGGTTGCCGGAGCGACCTGGCCGTGCCGCGGGAACGGCATGGGGTAACGCCGAGCCCGGCGTGATCGTCTTTGTCAGTGCGAGCGACGCAACGTTTCGCGCCGGAGCGCCAGCAGGGAGCCCCCGACTCTGCTGGCGCTCCTTTCATGTCCGCCCCGGGGTCCTCGTGTTCTGCGCTGAGGTAGCGCGGGGTTGTCACCAGAAGAGATAGCCGCAGTCGCCGTCGCAGAACTGCCGAGCGGCGAGGAACAGCCGGAGGTAGATTGTGGAAGTTCGGCAGCCTCACATCGCAAAAGTGCAGCGGCCATGCTTACCGCGCTGGAGGCCAAGGACGCCTGTCATCTGCGACGGGTCGCGATCGAGGGCTACGAGCGGATCGGCCAGGCCGTGCCTGAGCAGGTCCGCGCGATCCCGCCAGGCCTGCTGCGCTAGCAGATCCGCGACCTGACCGTCACTGAGAAATCTATCTACCGGCTCGCCACCCACACCACCGGCTCGCTGATCGAGGTCATCGACGCGCCCAACGGGCAGGCTCAGTCCCTGGCTGCTTGCAGCGCCAGCTTCAGGGGTAGGTGTCCATGATTTTGGGGCCCTGTCGTGGCGGGTGTGGTTCGGACTCGCCGGGACAGAGCAGGACCCGGACGCCCATCGCGCTAAGTTCGTCGATGCTGCGTAGGAAGGGACGGTTGTTGGCGAGGCCTTGGTTGACGAAGGGGAGCAGTACCATCCGGACGCCCATGCCGGTGAGTCCGGCGAGGCAGACTGTGACGTAGGTGTCGGCGATGCCTGCTGCCCACTTGTTGATGGTGTTGTAGGTCCCGGGTGCGACGATCGCGGCGTCGGCCGGCGGGAGGTCCGGTTGGCCGGGGCGGCGGTGTCCGGTGCGAACTGGTTGGCCGGTGAGACGCTCGAGGTTGTCGAGGTCCAGGAAGTGTTCGACGGCTGCGGGGCTGGCGATGCAGCGGACCGACCAGCCGTCGTCGAGCGCGAAGTTGATCATCACGTCGATGTGCTTCGCGGGTCCGGCGTCGGTGAGCAGGAGGTAGAGGACGCGTTCGCTCACGCGAGTACTCCTGCTCGGCCGGCCATTGCCGTCATCGCCTGTCCGTCGTCTCCGCGGGTGCCGTGCGGTAGCTAGTAGATTGTCGCGGCTAACGTTTGGGGTATAGGTGGCGCGGTTTGACGCGTGCGTCGTCGGTGGTGAACTGCCAGCGGACCTGGCGCTGTTCTGTGTTGATGGCGTGTTGCCAGGCGGCGAGTTCGGCGTTGAGGGTGTCGAGGTCGCCGATGCGGCGGTCGAGACAGTGCCGCGGTAGCGCGGAGAGTCCGATTTCGGCAGTCCGCCTCGATCGGCGTCGCGACCTACCCCGATGCCGGGAACGCGATCGACCGGCTGATCCACGCCGCGGACACCGCGATGTATCGGGCGAAAACCAACGGCCGCAACCAAGTCGTCAGCATCGCCGACCTCTGAGGGCTTGCCGCGAACGCCCTTTCTGGCTCGAAGCCGCAGCGCGCTAGCGGCTCAGCGACTGCGGTGCAGAGCGAACGGCTGTGCCGCACACGCTCGTTGCCGGCACCGTTGGGCTTGGCCAGCCGGGAATTGACAGCATAGTCCGCTTCTGCTGCCGATGAGCGCGCATTGCGCGAGCTGTGGTGCGCTGCCTAACGATTCGGTCACCGGCGGGAGGTGAGGCCAGTACAGCGACGATGCTGATCGAATGTTGCTGGACATTGCTACCAACGTCATCGCGAACATCGTTTTCTGGCTCGGATTGGGCTTCGCAGTTACAGCGCTGGCCCGGCTCGCGCAACGGCGCTTCCGCCGTTTCTTCGGGTTGTACATGAACCAGCAACTGATCGTCTGCCTGTCGAACCTGTGGACCACGGCGACGAGCTCCCGTCCACGTGGTTACTCTATCTCCTTACATGAGCTGCGTGCATCGGAGGCGATCACACGCCTGTTCGGCTCGGCATCCTTCCGTCTTCCGGACCTGGTCCGCGGTCTGGTCGACGCGATTTACTTGGGGCGCCACCGCTACGAATTCCGCAACACCGTGAGCCCATCGCCGAGCGACGACCCCAAGCATTTCTCCGACCTGAGCGGAAACCTCATCGTAGTTGGGGCAGCTCCCCGCAACAGCATCCGCCGACTGTACCTGCAGGAGAATCTGGTAAGTCTCCGAATCTCCAACGAGCACCCCGACGTCGGCGACCACCAACTGCCGCTCGAAATGAGGTTCGTTGAGGTGCTCAACGGCGCGGACCTCGGTCAACTAGTAACGTCCGACACACTGGACCTCGCCGTAGTCGAGAAAATACGCGACACTGTACGTGGCACGACCGTGATGTTTTGCCTGGGCCGCCGAGGAGATACCACCTGGGCGGCGACTGAATACCTCGCGCGTAACTGGCGTTCCTTGCAACGAGAATTCGATGACAGGCCGTTCGCGCTGTGCCTGGGCTTCCGTGACCTTGGCTACGAGTATTGCTATCACCCGCCACGTCGCCTACTTACCCTACGAGGCTGATCGAGACGACCGCGCAATCCGTACAGCCGCCATCCGTTTGCTTCACGCATCGTCGCCCACGTACCAGAGCTCTGAGGCGTCGAACGCGCTCATGCCGCCGACCGCGCCGCCGCCACGCACCCACACTCGCGGTTCAGTACCGACGGCGGTTGTAGCGAGACAGAGGTCACCGACAACTTTCAGACGAGACCGAGGAAGCAGGATGAAGATCAGTTTTATCACCGACCAAGCCGTCGGCGAAGCGGACCAGCGTTCTGCTGATGGACTCGGGTTCGAGACGTACGCCCAGGTGCTGGCCGACGCCGCGACCAGACACTCGCGGGCCATTCACGATCGGTGTGTTTGGTGAGTGGGGCACAGGCAAGACCAGCTTGATGCGCTTGATCGAACGCAGGCTGGTCGACAACGACGACGTGGTAACCGTTTGGTCGATGCGGCAGTCGACGACCTGACACGCGCCTTCTTCGAAGGGACCGGTCGCGGCGACAGCCAGCGGACGCTCGTCGTGCTGGGCTACAAGTCATACCTCCGTCACGGGGACACTCATCCCGATGCCCTCATGCGCTACTTCCAGCGGCGATTCAGTCGTCTGACCGACGGCATGGGCACCTCCCCGCAGCTTCTGCCTTGAGGATGAGATCCGACTTGTAGCCAGTCTCGGCGCGGGGCTTGCTCTGCGTGAGGTCCTGCACAACTTGCTGTGGTTGTCGTTCGAAGAGCAGGTGGTCTTCTGCTGCCACTTGCTCGGACACTCAACGACCGAGATCGCCGTGACGCCATGCAGCTACCCACGAACGACGGTCCATGGGCCGAGATCGCGGAGAGCGATGCCGCACTCGCCGACCGCTCGGTCGGGCCGACGTTACGGTTACGCGACACCCGCGTACGTGGGTGTGACTCACAGGCCGATGTTGCCGTGGACTTCGCCCGCTTGCACGACCTTGCCGCTGACGCTTCCGGAGATCCGGTTGTGGACGCCGCCGTGGGTGGTGCGGGATTCCGGGAGCTTCCGCCACTCCGCCCGGAGGGCGTCGGCGAACTGCTCGTCGTGCGGTTTGGCCTGGTGCAGCCGTTCGGCGAGGACTTGGATCGGCTGCGTGTGGTCCGGGGACGTCGTGGCCGCTTCCAGGGCGGCGGTGGCCGCCTGGTCCTTGGCGAACTTCCGCTTGACCAGGTCGTATATGCCGGTCGCGCTTTTTGCCGCCAGTGCCGCGGCGATGGCGACCAGAATGGGTTCGGGCATGGGGCCAATCTAATGGCACTCCGGGCTGGGATCCAGGTGCTGAGTGCAGGTCAGCGCAGGTTTCTAATGATCTCTCGGGCTTCCCCGCGACAGAGTTCGCTCGCCACGGCGAGGAGTCGTGCTGCGGATAACCGAATGCGGGAGGCGACACGGTCGTCGTGCGCGATTTCCCGGGCCACGATCGCCGCTGCTTCCCGGTGCTCGCGATGCTCGGTGGCACCCCACGCGCTGCGGCACCGGACCGACGGGGTCAGGTCGCGATCGTGCGCCATCGCGAGAAAGCCCAGCGCGCCTTCGTCAGCTTCGAAAACCTGAATTGCTTCCAGCACCTGCAAGCGCAAGAGCGGGTCGCGCGTGCCGTCGAAATTACGCAGCAGATCGAGGAGGTTGGCGCGAAGGTCCGGACGACGTAGTCCCAACGCCCGCGCGGCGTCCCGTCGCACGATGATCGGGAGCCCTTTGTCCGCGGTGATCGCCTCCAGTGCAGCGGACCCGAGTTCGTGCCCGCGGGCCCCCAGTTCGGCGAGATCGTCGGCGGCCCACCAGCGCAGTCGAGGATGACATCGTGGGTCGGTCGCAACGTCATGCAGGAGACCGGCGGCGACAGCTCGGTCCTGTCGTTCGTAGTTACACAACCGGTTGGCCGCGAACCTCCGGATGATCGGCAATTCGCCGGGGTTGTCCCGTACCGCCCGGACTTCGTCCAGCCACCCCAACGCGTAAAGGACGCGGAGTCGGATGCCACCCGCGATTCGCCGGTCGGCCAGGAGCTCTTCCAGATGTATCCGGACCTGCGCTGGCAACTCGGAGGTCAGCTCCGCGACCGTGAGACCGGCGTGGGCCCGGTCGCGTCCGGCCCGCGCGCTGTCGGCGAGCACGGCGCAGGCGTCCGCGACGCATCGATGATGCCACGCCGGGGAAAGCGCGGCCAGCTCGAGCCGGGCCCGGCGACCGACCGAGTGCTCACCGGTCAGCGTCTCTAGCCGGCGGATCGCTTCCCGTTCGTGCCCTGGCGAAAATCCGCTCAACGCCTTAGCCGCGGTCACGCGCTCTGCGGGTGTCGTCTCTGGCGCGGAAAGCAGGTCCAAGACCACTCGCTCCGCTTCGGTGGTCAGTGGGCGGTCCCGCCAGCGATTCACGTTCTCCACCCAGTCCTGGGGGGAGACGAAATAGTCGAACACCAGCGTCCGGGCAATTTCTCGCCCACCTGAGTCCGGCAGGTCGCGGGCTGCGGTGGCCCGGACCTCGCCCGAGGCCGCTGGTTCGTGGGCCAGCGCAAGCCGCAACCTGCGCGTCACCGGATCCTCAGGCCCGAAATTGCACAGCAGTCCCAAGGCCTCACCACGCTCTCGCGGAGTCAGGCCGGACATCCCGGCCAACCGGAGGAGTGTCCGGCGTGCCTCGTCGCCAGCCGATTGACCGAACGCCCCGAGTTCGTAAGCGGCGTCGCACCGATCATCGATCGGCCGTCTCTCGTCGGTCATGGTCGTCCGGAGGAAGTCCATCGCCTCCACTGAAGTACACGGATCGATTCTCACCAGCCGGGTCGTCGCACTGCTCCGGAGAACGGTGCGCAGGAACGGGTCCGTAGCCTGCGAGCGCAGCTCGGCGATTAACTCGGCGGCCGCGACTGGATGCGCTTCCGCCATAATGGTCGCCAGCCGTTGGCGCAACCCGTTCAGAACCTCACCGGCAGCCGGTAATGCCTGCATCGCAGGTTCGAAGCCGCCACAGGCGACGACACACTCGCGGAACTTGCTCTCCCAGATGTACGGCTGCAGTTTGGCGTGCAGGCGGCAGATCAGTGCGGTGGCTTCGGCCGGCTCGGCGAACTTGTTCCTCGCCAAGAGAAGCATCGCATCGCACCGTGTTGCCGCCTGGGTTGAGACATCAGCCGCGATCAGGTTCAGCTTTGCGAGCACGGCAGGATCGGCCAAGGCGTCGATCGCATTCATCGCCTCGGCCGCGGCGTACACACGGCTGGGGATACTCTGCGGGGAAAAGACGATTTCCCGGAAAACGTCAGCCATCCTCTTGCGCGGTTCCCTGCCAGCTTCGCTGGCGTAACGTCCGATGACGACCATGTCGTGGTCGGGAACCTCGCCGTCCTGGAGCAACTCGGCCAGACCTCGGACGGCCGTCCTGTGGTATCGCCGTCCCATGAGCAAAAGGTCGGTGCCGAACTCCGCGCGGCGGCTGCTGCTGCGGTTTTGATCATGAAGCGCGGCCGTGACGCTCTTCGCCAGCTCGTCCGGATTCGTGGTATCGGCGATGCTGAAGGAAGTCTGGTGGTGTGGGGCTTCCCAGCCTGCTTCGCCGAGCAAGGCGAATGCTGTGGCGGAGGCCTCGTTCTCCAGATCGGGACAGAGCCTCGCGAGTTGGCGCCAAGCCCTCACCCGGACCCTCACCGGGGAGGGCGGGGCCACCAGGCGTCTCAGCTCCGTGATGGTCGCGGTGTGGAACTCCGGCCCCACCTGCGACAGCTCGAAAGCGGCCTCGTACTGGGCTGAGGCCGGCAGCTCCGGGTCGGACATCGCCAGCCGGAGCTGCTCCACGGCGGCTGTCCGGTGCGGGTCGCCGAGGGCGAACAGCAAGCCGAGCGCGCTTATGCGTATAAAGCTCGGTGCGTGGGGGTGGCTGCAAGCAAGGCCAAGCACGTGCGCCGCGTCTGTGCGGCGGGCCGGCCCGAGGTTGACCAGCGTCCGGCCGACCGACAGGAGGTCGGCCGCATCGGCTACGGGGTTCCTGAGCACTGTCCGGGCGAGAGCCGCGGCCAGCTCATGGAAATCGGGGCCGCAGCGAGCGAGCGCGGACGCGATATCTGCCGATCCGAAGGCACTGCCGACGGCTTCAGCGGCGAGGTCCGGTACCAGCTCACCCGCCCGGACCCGATGCTGAGAGCCCAGCTGCGAGAGGACACTGGCCGCCCGAAACCGGACGAAGTGATGCAGGCTTCGATCGGCGACCCAGCGTGCGAGTGCAGCGGCGGCCTCGGCGATCAGATCGGGTCCAAGGGACGCCAAGCCGAGTGCGGCCTTCTCGACTCCTGTCGAGGACCACGAGCGCCGTTTGAGCACTTTCCGGAACACTGTCGCGCAGCGCTCGTGGAACTCCACGCCAATTTCCACGAGACCAGCCGCCGCCATCATCAAGTCGATGTCGGGTGCCACAGGGTCGTCAAGCAACCTCGTCAACGCCTCGACAGCCTCGGCTTGCACCTCGTCGCCCAGCCCGGCGAGCACGACCGCCGCGTCGCTGTACTGCGCGGCTGTGGCGGTCGGGGAAGCGAGCACCGATCGCAGCCCGCTCACCGCAGCGCTGCGCTCGTCAGTGCCGCATTCCGACAGTCCTTCGGCCGCGTCCAGGCGGGTTTGCGCCTTGATCGTCGTGTCGCTCACCACCGTGCGGAGAGTCGCGACCGCTTCCGCTCGGGCGTCGGTGTCGAGCCGGGTCGCGAGGGCCACCGCCGCGTCCACGCGCGACGACCAGGGCATCGCCGTGTCGTGCATCATGCCGCGCAACCACTCCACCAGGCCCGGATGGTGGGCCGCCCGGCTGATCTGACGCAGAATCTCCCCGCTCGGGTGCTGAGTCGTCGCCGCCCATGCCCGGGCCGTCGCCAACAGCACGTCCACCACGCCGGATCCGGCTGGGATGTGCCACGCCAGCAGCCGGGCCGCCAGCAGGTGCTGCTGAGGGCGTCCGCCGTGGAGGTAGCGGATCAGCTGGTCCGCCTGGGCAGGGTATAGCCGCGCGTGGTGCAACAGCACACGACGGGCGTAACGGCCACGTTCTTCGGGCTCCGCCGCGTGGAGCAGGGTCACGAACTCCTGGTGCGTCGCGTCGAATTCCGCTGGAAGGTTCCTGGCCTTCGCCGTCGCCGCTAGGTGTTCCGCGAAACTGTGGTGCAGGAATTTCAGGTCGCCGTTGCGGACCTGGAATGGGCCATTTTCACCCAGATGGCCCACGAGCTGTGCCCGCCAGTCGCTCACGCGGCCCAGTTCGGGGTGGTGACTGGCCAGCCAGCTGCACGCCGCCTCAGTCAGGGAGGTGTCCTCTTCGAGCCGGACGCGGCCCAGGTGTTCCAGCAGCTGGTCGCAATGCTCGTCGAACGGGCTCGGGGGCAGCGCGTGCGCGGACCTCATGTGGCCGAGGTAGGTCTCGTAGAGCTCGTATTGGTTGTCGGGCAGCGGCCGGTCGGCGTGCTTCTCAAAGATGATCGCCGCGATCGTGGCCAGCAGCGGCACCCTGACCAGCTCGTCGAGATGGGCGTCGCGGATCTGACGGATGAACCGCTTCGCGTCACCGCCGTTGCCAGCGAACCAGTTCTCGGCGAACAGGCGAAATGCCTCTTCGTCGAAAGGCAGCAGCTCGTACCGCGCCGCGCCGATCCGCTGGAACGGGGCCAGCGTGGAACCCTCGATCGGGCGCGTGGTGAGGACCACCCGGTAGGTATCCGAGGCCCAGGTGCCGAGGACCGCGACCAGCTTGTCCCGCCGCGCCGCGTCGGCGACCTCGTCCAACCCGTCGACGAGCAACAGCCAACGGCACCCGGCGACCCGGCCCGCCAGGTCTTCTGGGCGCAGCGGCTGGGCGAGGAGCGCGCCGTACTCGCCGCGGACGGTCTCGGCCAGCGCCTCGGAGAACGGCAAATCGAGACGCGACGCCAGCTCCCGTGCCGTCAGCCGGAGTGGGACGACAGGCTCGCGCAACGGCGCGGTGTGGCTCTCGCCCTGCCAGCGAAGTGCGGTTTCGGCCGCCAGCCGCAGCGAGAGAGTGGACTTGCCCTGGCCGGGGCCGCCGGTGACGAGCATGTGGTCCTCGCCGTCGAGTGCGTCCCGCATGCTCCTCGCCGGCGGGCGAACCGAGAGCCGGGCGACCGGCGGGTGCGGGACATCGATCAGCTGTTCCTTGCTGTCGAGGACTGGGAGCGGGCGAGCTTGCTCGGCCGGCTGGGCTTCGCTCGCGCTCGTGACGTCCTGACGGACGTAGACGGTTGCGAGCGACGGCCGACGTGCGCCCGGCAGCCGATACGGGAGTTCCTCGGCTGTCCGGATCTGGGCGTGCAAGAGGGAAACGATCTGCGTGGGCAGTTCCGGAAGCGCTGACCAGTCCTCGGGCGGCGCGACGGCGGGGAGCTCGGCCGACAGCGCCGCGGCCGCGTGGAAGTGCACGCCACCGTGGATGGTCTCGGCCTGCACCGAGGCTCCCGCCACATTCCCGGAGATCAGGTTGGTCGTCGGCCGCGCTGGGTCCGTCACAGGCCCTCCTCTTCTCGTCCCGGCATCCTGCCACGCGAGGCGACTCCACGGGCATGTCCGCTGGACCGGAATGAGAGTTGCAGCCGAGCGCTGGCGCGCTCCTTGTTGTATGACCGGGCCACCAGGTCGGCTCGACGCTGATGCTCTTCCTCGGCAGCCTTTTTGTGTTCTTCGTTCCAGCGTCGCTGGAATGCTTCAAGCTCCTCGTTGGTCGATTCACGCTGCGAAGCACCGTTGTCCCACTCCGTTAACACCGCCCACACTCGATCGTGCTCCCGCTGGTAGCGGTCCTCCTCCCACCAGTTCCAGAGAAGCGGAACGTCGGTATTCATACGAGTGAAGATCGAGAGAGCTTCAAGCAGCTGCGCTCCGCTGGAGGTACCGTCGGGGTGGCGGGTCCAGGTCACACCATTAGGCCCGGTGACTTTGACTGATTGTCGTGCGTCGGATTTATCGGTCATATCGACTTCTCCATTATGATTTGCTGGGTCGATCTGCTGCGGCATCTGCGGTAGGCGGCCCTCATCGCGTCTACAGTCCGCGGAGCACCTGTCGGCGTGCCACGCTCAGCGGGATCCGCTCTTGCTCTATGCGGCGATGGCGAGTCCACTCGGGCGAAATGAGCTGGTGGTACAAGCTGCGCTCAGCGGCGGACAGGTAAGGAACCGGCCGTGCGTTTTGTGGCCCCAGTGGTTTGCCGTGCCGGTCGAGACTTGTGCCGAACCGCTCCCAGGTCTCATACGCGTCTTGATCCATCAGGATCGACGCGGCGGGTATGCCCGCGCCGCGGAATCCGTCGAGGATCTCCAGTCCGTCGGCGTCCATGTCGCCCCAATAGAAGACGCGCGGTGCGTGGGTGATCCAGCCGAACGCTGCGGCCGTTCCCCCGCCGCGCCCGACACCTTCCACCGACACGCCGCCGGTCAGCTCCGGGAAGTAGATGGCGGTGTCCTTGTTCTCGGAGATGATCACCACTTCTGGCTGATACGGCAGCGCCACGCGGTCACCTGCAGTGGCAGAGTCATGTAGTCGACCGCCTGCGGTTCGATGCGCCGGATCGAGATAGGTGAAGTGGATACGTGGCGGATGAGCGGGCGCCAGCCGCAGGTCGTCGACTCCCGCGAGTCGTGCTACGAGAGCTTGTCGGGTGTTGAGCCATTTCGCGTGCAGGCCTTCGATCGGTACCTGGCGGGGTGTCATCCCGGCCGCATCGTTGACGGCGAACCAGTCCGCCGCACGGCGCAGCAGGTCGAAGTCGACGTCGGAGAGTCCATCGGCTGCGACCAGCACTCGCGCGGGCTGAGCGAGATGTGGGTAATGCCGGCCGAGCAGGGCTGCCCGGTGCTGGCCCCGGGCGATTCGGGCCGGCCAGTCGCCCGCGCAGATCCGGGCCGCGCTTTCGAGATCGGGCACGGTGAGATGAGTGGGCAGCTCTTGGTCGGTGCCGGAGACACGGCGGGCGCGGAACCGCAGCGTGAGGCCGTGCATGGCTGCCCAATCCCGCCACGTGGCTACCAAGTGTGCGATTGCCGGGAACTGTGCGGTGAGCTCGGCGGAGTTTGGCTGCCCGATGGGCATTGCCCAAGGCCAGGCGGGTGCGCCGGGCTCGCCGACGAGAGTGGCGGACCACGTATTCTTCAGCCGTCGGGCGACGTCGTCGACAACCTGCTCGGGAGTCTTCATCTCAACTCCTGTTCGTCGACGGAATCCTTGATGTGCGCGACGAACGAGTAGCCGGTTTTGGTGTCTTTGGTGATCGCGAGCAGTTCGTCCATGTGCGGCTCCAGCGCGGTCACCTTGTCCAAAGGCGCGCCGACGATCAGCTGGAAGCCCAGGCCCTTCCACGCCTGTACGGCACGGCCTGCGAACTCGGAGTCGGACTTGACGAAGCCCTCGTCGAGGAACACCGGTGCGAACCGCGGGCGGGCTCGCAGCTCGTCACCGAGGCGGAACCGCAACGCCGCCCCCACGATGAAGGCCACTAGCTCCTGGCTCTCCCCACCGCTCTTGCCGCCGAGCGCGGAGTGCACGCTGAGCAGCACACCGTCGCTGCTGTAGCGCTCGGCTGTGATCTCCACGTGTCGGCGCACATCGAGCAGCCGGTCGCGGTCAGTGAGGTCCGCGTCGGCGCGCGGGTCATCCCGGCACCGGAGCTGCCCCATAAAGCGCTGCAGTTCGGCGAATCGCCGTACCAACTGGCTCTCCTCGAGTTCCTTTGTCGCCGTTGACGACAGCGTTCGCAGCTCGCGGCGGAACTGAGTCACGTGATCCGGGGTGAGGTGGCGCAGCTTGATGCGCAGCCGATCGCGGCCCGCACCGAAGGGCAGAGCGGCCAGGATGTCGTTGATCGGCGCCAGTCGATCTTCGATGTCCTCGACGGCGGCGTCCATCGCGCCTGACAGCGGCACCAGGTCCTGGCCGTTCCAGCGGACAAGCCGACGGCGCCACTCGTCACGCCGTTCGTGCAGACCTGTGGTGATGATGTTGTCCAGGATCCGGGCGTAGTCCGGGTACGACGCCGCACTGGAGCCTAGGTTCGGGTCGTCCCAATGCCGCTGGTAGGACTGAAAGATTCGCGTGAGCTCCGCTTCGATGCGTTCCACGTCGGTCCGAGCCCCTGCGACTGCATTGGTGAGGCGCTTGCGCAGATGGCCCAAGTTGGTGAGGAACTGGTCGAGACTGGCCGGGTCGCCAGGAGCGGCGGCTTCGGCGAACTCCTTGTCCAGCCGAATGCTTTGCGCGTTGTCGAGAATGACCTTCTGCTCATGTTCGATACGGTCGAGTTCAGTACTCACCTTGTCTTGCCGATCGACCAGATCCCCATGTCGGTCCCTGAGATCCTTCGTGTGTCTTTCGAGGCCGAACCTGTGCCCGCGGGCCGTCTCGAGACGAGTGTTCAGTTCCTTGATCTGATCTTCGAGTGCGCGGAGGCGGTCGTTGGCCGTGAGGATTGCGTTCCTGCGGGCCTTCAGCTCGCTGATTCGGCGCTCGGTGCTCGCGACGTCGATGTCGTCCCAGTTGACCCGCTGGACCTCCTCATATGCCCGGTTGGTCCGGCTAAGCGCTGACCGCTTCGCTTCGATCCCCGCGCGTTGTGTATCGAGCTGCTTGATCTCAACTATGAGCTCGTCAAGCTGCTGGTCGATGTCGGAGATCGCCTCATCGCTGGAGAATCCGATGACATTGGTCCTGTTGTTGCGGCCGTGGCTGCCGCTCGTACCTCTGCGGGTCTGCCCGGCGAGGGTGACCCGATAGCCGCCACCGGCCAGCTCGTCGGCAGTCTCTACACAGTGCGCGTTTCGCGCCGAACTGGTCACATGCTGGACCACCCACTCGCTGAACCGATGGTCCTTGAACAGCAGCTTGCCTGCCACAGTGCTCGGATCGCCGGTGACCTCGCGGTGCTCAACGGACGGGACGCCTTCGAACATCAGCCGTCCCCGCAGATGCAGCGAATCGATCTTGCGGGAGAAGTCGTCCAGCCGTTCGCGCGGTACGAGCATGAGGCGCGCACTCCCGCCGAGAACAGTCTCGATCGCGGTGCGCCAGCGCGCCTGCGCGGGATCGACGTCGATCAGCTCGGCGAGGAAAGGCAGCTCCGACGGCTCTATGCCTGCCGCGGCAGCGGCGTCCAGACGCATATCGTTGAGATCTTTCGGTACCCGTCCGGCCCGGCCTTCGAAGGATGCACGTTCGTCCTTCAGTTGCCGACGGCGTTCCAGTAGCGGGAACTGCTCCTGGAACAGCGCGTCGCGCTGCTTGCCAAGCTCGGCGTCAGTTTTGTCGTAGGTCGCGAGAAACGCACCGGCGGCGGAGCGGAGCTTGTCGAAGTCCTCACGGTTGTCCAGTGGTGCTTCCAGGACCGTCGTGCGCTCCGCGAGGTCGGCGCGGTGACCCAGCCGCTGGTCACGGAGGTGCTGCTCGGTCTCGATCGTGGTTGCCAGTTGTTCCAGGTCAGCGCCGCCGCTGGTGCGGTGCTCCTCCTGAGTTGCTTCGAGGTCGCGGGTCAAACCGCCCTCGTCATCACGTGCCAGCTTCAGGTCTGCGGTGTTCGTGATGCGCGCATCCCGATTGGCGTCTGCGGCGTCCGTGAGCAGATCAGCCTCGGTGCGCAGGCTCCAGAGCCTGATCGGGGTGTCCCCGTCGCGGGTAAGCCCGAAGGTGTCGATCGTTTCCACTTCAGCGCGGGAGGTGTGCAGGCGGGCGTGCAGGTCGGTGATCGGGGCGAGCAGGTCGGCCTTTTCCTGCTCGGTCTGCATTGCCCGGTAAGCGGCATCGAGGTCATCGAAATGGCCGATGGCGCGATCGGCAGCGGCGAAAGTGACCGGCCTCTCCAGGACCATCTCCTTGTACAGCTCGTCGACGGTGCGGATCTGGTGGCCTGACTGGATCCGCACGAGCAGCCGTAGCGCCTTCGCGCCGTCTCCGTTGGCGCCAATGCCCAGCCGGGTGTGCAGGACGTTGGCGAAAGCTGCGTAGCTGTCCCACGTCCTGAGCCCCGGAAAGGCGGCTTTGAGTGCCTTCGGGGCGAAGGCCTGCTCGGTGTGTCCGGCCAGGTCGGCCAGGTCGAGGACGCCGTCGAAGGTGGCCATGCGCATCGTGAAATCCCCACTACGCCGGGCACGGGCGGGCACGTAGTACGCGCGAAAGGCGGTGAAACGGCGTCCGTGATCGTCGACGAAGGTCATGCCGACCGCGCCCCACGTGGCAGTTTTGTCACCGCGGAGCACCTTTGGCTTCTCCTTGCCGTCGGCGTCGGCGGTGGTGTCGGTCTGCCCTCGCAGGTAGCTGAGCAGGTTGCGCTGCTCTGCGCTGCGGGCCCGGCCGCCGACTGCGTCGTTGGACGCCCCGTTGAACGACGTGTCCGACGGCATCATCAGCGCGATATAGGCGTCCAGCAGCGTGCTCTTGCCGGTTCCCGACGCCCCGGAGATCAGCGTTGAGCCGGGATGGAAGTCGAACCGCACCCGGCCCTCGAACCCGCCCCAGTTCACTAGCTGAAACGTCTCGGCCTTCCACTGCAGTGTCCCCTCGGTGGCGCCGTTGACGTGGAAGAGGACGTCATCGGTGGTGGTCATCGATCAGCTCGCGTTCTCGTCGGCACCGGAGGCGTCGATGTTTTCGTCGGTGGCGTTCTGGCGGCGTAGCCAGGTCAGCAGTTCGGCCAGCTTCTCCATCGGCAGCAGCACTTCGATCGCGCTGCTGACCTCGAAACGTTCAGTGGTGCTGGGACCGAGGAGCAGGCCGGCCTTATACAGCGACTCGACCGCTTTGAGCGCGCGCTTGGTATCGCCTGCCTCGTCGGTGGCGTGCCCGGGGCGATGCTGTTCGACAAACTCGAGCATGTCGTCGCGGTCGACGAACACCCTGCCGACGCCGGCGGCTTGCTCACTGCGGAACCGGCTTCGCAAAAAGACGAGCAGGATCGTGTCCTCGCGCCCCCATGGCACGTCATGCAGGAGCGTAGGGAACGGTTTGCCGCCGCCTTCGGGCGTGACCTGCCGCTTGTATGCCACCTCCCGTTCGGTGTCCAAGTGCAGCTGAAGGAACAGGTCGTTGAGGCGGGCGCGGACGAGCCGGGGGTTGCGGATGAGCGCGCGCCACTCCTTCGGATGTGTCCGCCCACTGATGAACCGCAGCTTGAGCAAGGCGACCAGTGCCCGGCGCTGGTCGAGTTCCAGGCCGCCGTCGTCACCTTCGAACAGGGCGATCGACGAGGTGACCTCTCGTTCTGGATCATCGGTCGTTTCTGACGGCTCCCACTCCATGAGTCGATCGTCGGAGACAATGACGACTGGAGCGCCGTCGAGTGACTCGATTCCAGTCATCGTTTCTCCTCACCAGGGTTGGTCGAAGCTGGGGCATCCGGGGTGTGTGGTGGTGCCATGCGCGGCACGGTCAGTCCCCGGGTGGATCCGCCGGTGCGGATGGCGCGGTAGAGCTCGGTGTCATCGTGCCGGTCCAGCCCCGGCACATTGGTCGCCAGGTGCAGGAGACCGAAGATCTCCACCGGGCGGCGCAGGGCCGGCTCGAGGCCGTCGAACAACGCGCCCAGCGAACTCAGCGGTTCAGGGCCGACCAGTGCCTGGTCCAAGGCACGCCGTAGTGAGTCCAGAGATGGACCGCCCTCGGCGAGCAGGCTGGCCAGCGACACCGCAATGGGCTGGTGCTCGCTGACGTCGTTCAACGGCGGCGGGCCGGAATCGGCTTCGGTGTTGTGGAAACGTTCTCGCAGGTGAGTGATGTCGATGCGAGGCGGGAGCAGCTCGAGAGGCACCGCGGCGCGAGCACCTGCGGTCTTCATCCAGGTGGCCAATTCCCCATCGAGCCCACGCAGGACAACGTCGAGCTCGCGGTCGCGGGTGATGTCGTGGCTCACGATGTACTCGCGCAGAGTCGCGGTGACTCTGCTGCGTCGCGCCAGCACCCGCTCCGTACCGCTGCGGATCAGCCCTACAGTGCCTCGCAGCTCGCGGCGATCGACGTCGAGCAGGATCTCCTCGGCCAGTGGATGCGCCAGCAGAGCGGCGAGGTCCTCCCGCAACTGCAGCAGCAACTCATCGTCGCTGAGCAGTGTGAACGCGCCCTCGAACGCGCGGCCTTCTGCGGTCGCTGTCATCAGTGAGTCGGCACGGGCGAGATAGTCGTCGATCACCTCGCCTGCGGCTCGCTGCTCAGCGCGGAAAGACGCCAGGATGCCACTGCGGAGCCCGGAAAACGCCTCCTCCACCCGGGCGAAGTCGCTCGGAAGTGCCGCGATGAGCTGGATGAGTTCGCCGAACCCCTCGAGCATGTAGTCAGGTGTCACCTGAGACAGCTCTCCGCCGTCACTGAGGCGGTCACGTTCAATCGTCAAGCGCTCGATCTCGCTGTTGAGGATGCCGACGCGGACGGCACGGTCGGGGTTGACCTCGGTGTTGAACCGGCGGACGGCGCTGACGATGGTGGCGATGCGATGTTCGGAGAGGCTTGCGCGCTCCCGCGTGAGGCCGGTGACCAGGGCAAGGGCGTCTTGGGCGTGCGAGGTCAGGGAGTAGACCTCGTTACCGTCGTCGTCGGTGCTGCGTACTAGCCAGCGGCCGCGCATCCACTTCAAGCACAGCTCACGACCCGACCCGGTCGGCAGCTCCACTTCGCCTGCCAAACGCAGCTCGTCGAGGTAGGTGTCGACCTGGTCGTGCAGTCGCGGTGCCGAAATGCTCACTACGTCACGGCCGAATGAGCTGCGGAAGACCGCGAGGATGACCGGTGCCAGCCGCTGGTGCAACAACGTCAACGTGGGCTGCTCGTAAGCGCCACGAACGCGAGCGAGTTCTCCGGCTACGTTGCTCACGGTCCTCCCATCCTGGGGATCAGGGTCCGGGGTGTACCCACGGACATCGCTTGGTTCAGCCGGTTCGTCACATGTGCCGATCACGCGAGCCGGATCTGCCGAGGCAACCGCCACGTTGTTGACGATGGCTGTCATGACCTTGGTGAAGTTATTGGCGACCTGCTTCGAAGCTTAATCCTGGTCGGTTGGAAACCTAAAAAATAGCGAGTTCGTTGCAGGTTCACTAGGCAGGTAGTTGCGACGGCACCGCCAAATGGGTGGTCAGTCGTTACCTGGGTTGATCTGTTTGGCGACTCGGGAACGACGGGTAGTGATTTCGCCGTCGTCTCGTGGTACAGGTGATCACTGGAGGGTGCGATGACGTCACACGACAAGTTCTTCCAGCGCAGACAGGCCGCGGCCGTGCTCAAGCACGGCATCTTGAGGCGGTATTCCATCGTGTTTGCATCCAAGACCGGTTTCACCTCAAAGGGTGGCCGTGTCGTGTATCTGGATGGATTCGCCGGGCCCGGCCGGTACGCACCGGAAGAGGGAAGCGCTGAGGGGGTAGAAGGATCGCCGTTGTTGGCCATGCGTACCGCTGAAAGAGTGGAAGGCTGGCGGCGGCAATTACAGTGCATCTTCGTCGAGCGCGATCCGGTCTACGCGGCCAATCTGCGGGAGACCTTGGCTGCGGAGGCACCCGAAAGCATGACGTATGAGGTGTTGCAGGGCGACGTGTCCGAACATCTTGAACATGCCTTGACTACCGCTGGCGATTCGCCGTTGTTTGCTTTCCTGGATCCCTTTGGCACAGGCCTTCCGTATGCGGACCTGGCCGGTCGGCTGCTTGCACGGCCGACGCCGTTTCCCACCGAGGTATTGTTGAATTTTAACCTCGAAGCGGTTCGCCGGATCGGCGGGTTGCTTACCGGCGACGTCACGGATGCTCCTGACACTGGGCGAGAGGCGTCACTTCGGCGAATCGACGAGTTCCTCGGCGACGACTGGTGGCGCCAGAAATTTCGAGCTGCGCGCAGTGCTGCCGCTGATCCGCAGCGGGCCGCGGCATGGGCAGCTGAGGAGGTAGTGCGGGAGTTTTGCGGAAGAGTCACAGTCGACACGGGTTACCAGACGTTCCTTGTGCCGATCAGGCGGCAACCTCACCACGCGCCGCTGTTCATGATGATTCTCTTCTATCGGCACCGCGACGCGCCGTATGCCTTCAACGAAGCTGTGTCTGGTGCTAATAAGGAGTGGCGGTACTTCCATCACGAACTGAACCTCCACGAGCAACAAGCTAGCGTCGAACCCGATCTGTTCGGTGGCACGCTCGTGCCGGAGATGCTCATCGCCGACAACATGCGCGCTGAGAAAGAGGCCGAACGAGGCTGGATCATTGACATCATCGCCAACATACGCGGACTTGTCGCTGAGCGAGACGCGGTTGATGTTCGCGACCACACCGCTGGCATCTTCGGCGGAACTCTGGGGCTGGCTCGAGGCATGCACCTGCGTGCGGCCTGGGATCACCTGGCGGAGGAGAACCTTGTGCAGCCAAGGGAAAGCGGGAAGCTTGAAAAGCAGGTCATCCGCAGGACCTGAACCCGACAAGTGACCGTCCAACCGTCGTGAGTCAGGAGTTGTGCGCAGCCAATTTTGGCATCTCGTCCCAGATCTCGCCATCCAGCACTCGCCCGCCCGACTTCGGCGTCCGCCCACCCCATTGCTTGTGGAAGAACGCCACGTCTGACTGTTGACAGGCATCGCGGATATCGCGCACCCACGCCGGGTCGACCGGCCGCGCGTGCGGGCCTGACTCGCCACCAGTGATAACCCAGCCGATTCCATCGAGCGACAGGCCTGGCAACGGGCCCAGCAGTGGCTCACAAGACAGGAAACGGACTGCGGCGGGTACCTGCCGTAGGTTGTCAACCCGGCACAACTGGTCAGCACTCTCGACACTGACGCCCATCCAGAGGTTGCTCGGCCAGTCCAGCTGGCCAGCCAGCTTCCGCAGACGTGTCGATCGTTTGGTCAGCACCTGGTAGGTGTGCTGGGGAGTCGCAGCGATGACCTCGAAGATCTGACGGACGAAGTCCAAAGGGACTTTGGCATGAAACAGGTCGCTCATCGAGTTAACGAACACCACCCTGGGTAGGTGCCACCGGTAAGGCTGAGTCAACGTGTCCGGATGCAGGGTGACGCCGAAACCCGGTCCGGACGTGCGTGGATCACCGTCATTCTGGTACTTCTCAGCACCCATCGCCTTGAGTCGTTTCGACAGAGCCAGGGCGTAGCAGTTGTCACATCCGGCGGAGACCTTGTCGCACCCCGTTGTGGGGTTCCAGGTGACTTCGGTCCACTCGATCGTCGACTGGCTGCTCATCGCACGCTCCTTGCCTGCTCGCCAGCCACGGTGACATAGCCGGACGTCGAGGACTTTACTCGATACTCGTAATGAGATTCTCGTATGATGGGCGCGTGGCGTCGTCGGACTTAGAGCACCTAAGAATGAAGTCGCAAGTTGCGTTCGGTCAGCGCTACCGGTTGGAGCTCATGCTGGCGGTAGCGGCGTCCGACGACGGCATCATCTGTTTGACCGATCTGGCCAAAGAGTTGGACGTCGCCATCAGCAATCTGCAAGGCCCAATGCGATCGTTGATCGGTGCAGGTCTGCTCACCCCGCTGCCCCGCGGTGACTCCCGACGCAAGTTCTACATCCGTAATGCCAGCGCTGCCTGGGCTTGGGCGCGGGAACTGCACTTGCAGACCTTGGCCGAGCGCACTTCGGACAGCCCGCACCAAGCTCGATCAACCAACTCTGGCCTCTGACCTGCGGTTAGGTAGATCATCAGGGGACTGGATGACGCAGCGAACTGTTCTTGCGGAGAAGGGCGCCTGCCATGGATACGTCACATGGACTGTTTAAGCGGTGCAGTTGCCTGGACGACGTCGGTAGGCCGTTGAACTCCAGCTGCTCGAGACTCCAGGAGCGAGGGCACGGCAGTTGGTACTTCCGCGTCGAGCTACCGTTGGGGCGCAATGGGCGGCGCAGGCAGCTTCGCCGTGGTGGGTTCTCTTCGCGCGACGCCGCCAAGCAGGCGTGTGACTATCTGCGTGATCCGACCGTCGGTGATCCGTCGCGGGCGTTGGTCAGTACGGCGCAGTGGCTGCAGCTGTGGTTGGACACCCGGTTGGGTCCACGTGAGTCGACGATGCAGACCTACCGTCACCACGTCCGCAACTACCTCATCCCCTACTTGGGCGGACGCTCCTGCGGGAGCTCACCGACGCTCGGGTGCAGGCGATGTTCACCTCGCTGATCCGCACGCACGGGGTGGCGGGGCGGACGCTGACGGCAGGGACGTTGCAGCGCATCCACGCCACGTTGCGTGCCGCGTTTAATGCGGCGGTCCGGCGTGGGCTGATCGATCGTAACCCGGCTCGCTATGTCGAGTTGCCTGCGGGTCGTCGGCCGCACGCGATGGTGTGGACACCGCCGCGCGTCGCTCAGTGGAAGGCGACGGGCGAGCGCCCGCGAGTTGGGGTGTGGACGGTGGAGCACACGGCCGCGTTCCTTGGTGAGATCCGTGAGCATCCGCACTATGTGCTGTTTCACCTGGTCGCCTTGCTTGGGCTGCGGCGGGGCGAGGTGGTGGGGCTGGGTGGTGTTGGGCAGGCCGAAGAGTGAGGCCAGCAACCCGGGTTCTCGCCCTGGATCACGTCACGATGAACGTGTTGCGCCGCTACCGCGACACCTGCCGTAACCCGCTGTTCGGGGAGCCGGTCGGGTTCTTGTTCCAAGGTGGCTGGGGTGAGCCGATCCGGCCGGATTCGGTGACGCATCTGTTCCGCAAGCTCAACGACGAGGCAGGGTTGCCGCCGATTCGGTTGCACGATTTGCGTCATGGCGCGGCGAGTCTCTCGTTGGCGGCTGGGAATGATCTGAAGACGATGCAGGCGATGCTCGGGCACGCCAGCATCGTGCTCACTGCGGACACCTACACGAGCATCCTGCCCTGTCTGGCTCGTCAGTCGGCTGAGGCGACCGCGAGGCTTGTGCTCGAGGCGGCCCGATCCACCGGGACACGCCTGCGCGCTCACAGGCGCCGTCGCAGGCCACAGACCCGGCCGCCGGTCACCGCGGGCAGACGCAAGACCTCGAGTTCGCTGGCCGCGTGAATCGCGTGACGCAGTTCCTTTAGCCGCTGATCAGGAGAGGGTGAAAACCGACGGGGTTCGACCGTACCTGGAAACGCACGAAATCGACTCTTGAGTCGTCATCGCAGGTCGGGGCACTCGGTGAGCCCGTCGCGAGCCCAGGCAAGACCGTCCAGGAACACGCAAGATGAACAAAGCAAGACACCCCCGCTGGTCAGCAGGGGTGTCGCGTGGTGGGCCGCCAGGGGCTCGAACCCTGGACCCAGGGATTAAAAGGTGCTCGTTTATGCCACGTCACAACGAGTTTACGCCGGACTTGAGTGTCGTCAAGTGTCGTGCAGGGTCGGGCAATGCGTCGGCACAGGAGCCCGGGCGGAGCCCGGAGACAGTGCACCCCGCGTCCTATGTGGATAGTGAGGGACTGGTTTCCTGCTGTCAGCGGTTGAGTCTTGCTTGTGAGGTTTGGTCGGGGCGGAGGTTGCCGCCGCAGGTGCGGCGGGGGGCGGTAAGGTTCATCGCGACGACCGCTGCTTGGCGTAGGCCTGCTGCTGGGTGAGCTTGGCTTCGTCGGCGACGAGGTCCTTGCGGACCCAGCAGGCCACGTAGTTCATCGAGTCTATTGCGTGCACTTGGTGCGCGATGTGCGGTAGATCAGCCCGTAGCCCTCGGAGAAGCGGGTGTCGCCCCAGCCTTCGATGAAGGTGATCATCGCGGATTCGACCACGTCGAAGGCGTAGTTGCGCATCCCGACGAGGTCGTCGCGGACGAGGTGGTTCGCGATTTCCTTGTCACTGAGCCCGGTCAGGTCGACCACGTGCGGGCGGCTGGTCATCGCCTGCACGCCCAGGTAGATGGCGTCGATCGAGGCGGAGTCGGGCAGCTTCAGTATGTCGGCGAGGCCGTTCATGGTGCGCGCGTCGCGTTCGACGACTACACGGAACTGGGTCTTCACCGCGTGCAGGTGCGTACCGCATGGCCAGGTACGGCTTGCCGGTCCGAGGGTTCACCGACCCCGCAGACAGCGCGGCCGGTCGGGTACGGACGCGCTGCGGGTTGGGCGCTTGCCAAAACCACAACACCAGGTCTCGCACGTCTCACCGACGTGCCCGGTCCCAGAGCGCGCCGATGGCCGACAGGTCGACACAAGCGGAGCAGGTCGAAGGCGTACGAGCGGCATTACGAGTCGGGCATGTCTCAGCCGACGTCTCCCGCACGAACTCCGATATCAGCTCGACCTGCCCGCCTACGGCGTCCACGACGGTGTGCGGCAACCCCGCCTCGTCGGTCGCCACAACACGGCCAACTAACCGGCAGTCGCAGTCCGGCCACGTCACGCTCGGCACCCAGCTCCATGTTCTCCACGAACAACAACCTCCACTACACCGTCGGGAGATCACCCATGAGCAGGTGACCGTGGATGATTCACTTGTTAGTGCAGTCGACAGGGTTGTCGTGGAGAACGTCGCCGCCGGACGCCGCCCGGTATACTTGCGACGGAAAGGGGCGTGTTTCGGTGGAGAACTTGGCGACGACGGACGCCACGCGGGTTCGTATGAGTAGGCAGCGCAGTCGTAATACGGGGATCGAGTTGGCTCTTCGTCGCGAGCTCCACGGTCGTGGGCTGCGCTACCGGATCCATCGCTGTCCGTTGCCCAGCATGCGTCGTGAGGCTGACCTCGTGTTCGGTCCGTCTCGGGTCGCAGTCTTCATCGACGGGTGTTTCTGGCACGGTTGCCCCGAGCACGCTACCTGGCCGAAACGCAACGGCGAGTTCTGGCGGACGAAGATCGAGAAGAACCGTGCCCGTGACATCGACACGGATCGCCGCCTTGATGCCGCGGGCTGGGTGTCTGCGCGGGCCTGGGAGCACGAGGACCCGGCCGATGCGGCGAGTAGGATCGCGGTCTTGCTCGCGACCCGCAGGCGGCCACATGATGGGTCGATACACAGAACTGTCGGTGGGGTCGACTAACCTGCGTGGCGTGGGTACGAAACCGTTTACGATGATCGACTTGTTCGCCGGGTGTGGCGGTATGACCTCGGGTTTCATGGCCGCGAAAGGGTTCAAGCCGGTGATGTCGGTCGAGTTCGACCTGCGTGCCGCGGCGACCTACGCCGCCAACTTCGGAGAGTCGCATACCCGTTACGCGGACATTGCCACGATCCCGGACGAGGAGATCCCGGAGGTCGACCTGATCATCGGCGGGCCGCCGTGCCAGGGCTTCTCCAACCTCGGCTCGCGCAACGTCCTCGATCCGCGGAACAAGCTGTGGAAGGAGTACATCCGCTTCGTCCGGCACGCGAAGCCGAAGGTCTTCGTCATCGAGAACGTCGACCGGTTCTTCTCCTCCAGCGAGTTCGCGCTGCTGCAGGCCGAAGCCACACCTGGTGGTCTGCTGGAGTCCTACGAGCTGTCGTCGGGTTTCCTACTGGCAGCCGACTTCGGTGTCCCGCAGAGGCGGAAGCGGACCATCGTGATCGCGTCGCGAATCGGGAAGATCCCGCTTCCGGTGCCGACCCACGCCCGCACCGGAACGCTTGACGACCTACCCGAGTGGCATACGACTCGGGACGTCCTGAGTGGGCTGCCGGAGACACCTGTCACCACCGAGTTGCCGGCGTCGCTGGAGGAGTTCTTCGGCGTAGACGTCCCCGGTATCTTCAAGAGCTCCGACCTTCACATCGGCCGCAACCCGACGGCGATGTCGCTGGAGCGCTACCGGCACATCCCGCCCGGAGGTGGTCGTTTCAACCTGCCTGACCACCTGTTGTCGCGGTGCTGGCGGGAGAAAAAGACCGGCACCACCGACGTCATGGGACGCATGCGGTGGGACATGCCGTCGCTGACGGTCCGTACTGAGTTCTTCAAGCCGGAGAAGGGGCAGTACCTGCATCCACAGTGGGAGCGGGACGACAACGGTCACAGCGTCGACCGGCCCATCACCCACTGGGAAGCAGCACGGCTGCAGAGCTTCCCCGACGATTTCCAGTGGTGCGGCACGAAGCTGCAGATCGCCAAGCAGATCGGCAACGCCGTGCCACCGATGCTCGCCGAAGCCATCGCCCGCCACCTCAAGCCCTACCTGCGAGGAACGGCGCGCCACACCACGCCGAAGGCGGTCCCGTGCCGGCTCTGCCGACCGGCTGGATGAGATTCGCCGCCACGTCGTATGAGACGCCCTGGTCGGCCGGTCGACTCGTCGTGTATTGACGCTGGGGCTCCATGCCACGGTGCCGGTCCGGCGGTTGCGGAGGGGCGGAGCGAGACACTGCGGAAGGCGCCCCGCTCCCGGTTCCGCTCAGGTGAGGTGGTCGTTGCCCGCGGTTGTCGGTGCGGCTTGGTTGCGAGGGTTGGCGAGGGTCGCGGCTGCGCGGGTGAGTTTGCCAGCGGAGGGTAGATGCACTCGTCCCCATTTGGCTGCTTTGTCCAGTTCGATGTTGAGGTAGCTGAACGGCGGCTGCGCCTCGGCTAGGAGATCGCAGGCGCGCTCCTTGCGGCCTGTTGGCTCGAGACCTTTGTCCTGCCTGAAATCCTCGTTGGCGACCCACAGACTGATGACCGTGTCGCCCATCCACCCGTCTACACGGAACAAGGCATCGGCCAGCGGATGCACGCGCACGTCGAACCCTCGCGAGCGCAGCGTCACGACCGTGAACACCTCACGCAGGAAGCTGTAGTAGGCGTTGCCGAACCGCCATTGCAACGCGTCGTCGACGAGCCGTTCAGAAACGCCGTCTCGCGCGGCCTGGGCGACGAGCCTACGGGTGTCCCCGCCGATCAGGTCCATTCCTTCGTCGGAGTGAAAGAAGAATTCGCTGATCTTTTGCCAGGTCGGCAGCTCTTTCCGCTGCTCGAGGTAATAGTGCATGAGGTGTGTGAACGCGAATCGGGGGTACCAATCACGGGCTGCCGGGACCCGCTCGGCGTTTTCCCTGGACACGTTGACGAGCGCGTGGGAGGTTTTATTGCACACTTGGCGGACGTCGTCGAGGGTCAGTCGGTACAACTCTACGGTTGCGTGATTGCCGACCAACTCGACGACTCGGGCGCGCGACTCGTCAACACACCAGCGGTCGTACTTTCTCCTCGCGGCCGGCGTGACTTTGAAGGTCGACACCACCTCGTCCGCCGTGGTGACCATCGTCCGGTCCGATCGCTCGCCTGGCTCGGGGTGCTGTTCGTGACTCATGCGGGCAGGGTATCGATAACATCTGACAATTTCTCACACCAATGGGTGACGGGAAGCTATGGGTGTCCCAGAGGGGCTGATGACAGCTGCCGGTGATCGATATTGTTTGGCCATGTCACCGCGTGACAAAGAATTTCGTATCGAGGCTGCCTGGGACCGCAGTTTCCGTCGCGCAGGACGATCATTCATATCGAATTCGCGGTGCTGGCTGTGTCTGCTCATCCGGTCGCGCGACGGCGTATGTCCCTTCGGGGCGCTGTAGTCTCGGTCGGTCCGTCGTCTTGTCGTAGACCGGGACGAGTCGCACCGAAACGAAGCAGCCGATCGGCGGGACCGGCAGCCCGAGTGTTCGGGCAATGTCCTTGCATTCGCCGCGGTTGCCGAGCACGACGATGCCGTCAGGGGCTAGGGCGTGGCGCGCGTCGCGGCATCTTTTGAGCCCGTCCTTCTGCCTGGCGACGGTGACGGCGGCGGTGCGTTCGATCAGCTGGCCTTGGACTCGGCGTAGCAGTTCGTTGATCCGATTCTGCCCGGAGGTCGGAGCCATGATGGCCTCGACGTCCGACTTCGGGAGGGCCAACAGGAGGTTGCGTGGCAGGGGAACACGGCGCGCGAGCCAGACGATTCGCTCCTTCGCAGACGCGGTGATCGTCGTCTTCTGGTCCTTGTTGCGTCCTTGGTTGAGAATCTCCGAGGTAATCCGGACAAGCCCGACGTCAAAGATGCTCTTGCGATCGTATGCCGAGGTCAGAAGGCATAGGTGCCCCATCGCCTCAGTCGGGATCGACCACGCACCTCGCATCGAGAACTTCGAGTCAACGTCGTGCCCGGCGACGGCGAAGTCCATCTTTTTGCCCCGCGGCAGCTCGAAGGCAGCGCGGATCACGATCTCGACCTTGGTGCCCAGATAGGTCTTCTCGGTTTTCTCCATGAGGTCGATGTCGTAGCGGCCGGTGCGCTGGCCGTCCAACACCTCGTCGATCGATTGGCGCAGTATCGAACCGAACCGCTGCTCCAGGTCAGCGTGCTTGCGAAACCAGTTTGCGACGTCGATGAGGGCGGGGTCCTGCGCCTCGGTCGATAGTGCTGCCCTTGTGGGGGCTGCCTCGGCGGGGTTGAGCAGTGCGAGATCGTCGGACACTCGGCAACCGTATCCCGGCCATCACCCTTTCGGGGCAAAATTCAGGGTCTCGCGTCACCCAGGCAGGGCTTCGACCGCGCGAACAAGGTCGTCGAAGTCACGGAGTCGCTTCTGGCCGATGAGACGGTCGAACGTCTTTTTCGGTGACCACGTGTCCGGATTGCGGGCCGTCTGCGCTTCGAGGTCGACGGCCTTGGCCAGCGAGTCCAGGTCGAGGTGGTACACCCAGTCGACTGCGCCGGAACCGTCGGCAAGGATCCGCAGCATCGACGGCCGCGTCTCGGCCGTGATCACACCGAAGTGCGGCATGCGGCCTCTGCGCTGTGTCACCAACTTGTTGCCTTGGGACACGCAGTCCTGCGCGCGATCGGTCCGCAGCGACCACTTTGCCGACAGTGCGATCGCCAGTTCGGGCAGTTCGCCGTCAGGCTGGGGGACACCGACGACGACGTCGACCTTGAGCAGCGACTCTTCCGGCATCAGGCCGATCAGGCTGTCGACGAGCTGGAGGTTGGCGTCGATCCCGTCGCTGAGCTTCGCTGCGGTCCTAGCGAGTCGACGTCGGTCCGCGCCATCTGGAAGCCGGACGATCAATTCGGTCATTTCCGTCATCGAATCTGTGGACCGGTCGTACGACGCGCGGAAGTCCGGGAACACTTTCAGGTGTTGGTACTGGCTGAAGTCGGATGCCGCGCCCGAGTTCGTGATCTTTAGGTCGGGCCGGGCGATCTGAAGTCGCTCGATGATGTGGCGCTCGAAGGTCAGCCCGTCCTGATCGGGTCGTAAATGGCTGCGATCGACCCCGATGACATCGAGGAACCGTGCACCCAGTCGGACCGATTGGGTGTCGTGGGCGTCCGACATGTTGGGCTTGCCGTTGCTTTCACGGTAGCCGCATAGGTCTCGTGTGAAGGGTGCAGGCACGTCACTACTCTGCCGGCCGACTGCCGTGGAGTCATGGAGACTCGCGTTCCCGTCGCGTCTGGACGCGGCTCCACAGTCGGCCATGGACCGTAACCGAACCGTGCCCGCCGCGGGAATCCGGTCCGAGACACGTCGTGCCCCCTGGTCAGACGTGTCGTGGATGTCCGTCGAGGCTGGCATCAAGGCTATTACTCACGAGTTCCGTTGCTTGCGGCGCGTAATGGTTCTGTCCTGTTCCGCGATATTGACTTGGACGGCGAGACGTCGTCGGAGCGAACGGCCGGCCCGCAACAGACGGGGAGCACGGATGAGTACGTGGCATGAGCAGGTGGCGGTCAGTGGTGCGGTCGCTCTGCCGCCAGACCCGCGGGCGATGGAGGGACTCGGCAGGAACCATTCGCTCGAGACCGCTCTGGCCGATCTGGTCGACAACTCGATCGACGCGCAGGCGTCCGAAGTCCTGATTAGATTCGTCCGCCGCGCAGGGCGGCTGCGCGCTCTCTACATGGTCGACAACGGTCACGGGATGGGGCGGAACGAGATCGACACGGCCATGACGGTCGGCAGTCGCCGGGTGTACGGGCGCGCCGAGTTGGGCAGGTTCGGCATTGGTTTGAAGGCTGCTTCGTTCAGTCAGGCCCGTGCCGTCACTGTCGTCTCCAAGACGGTCAGCAGTTCGCCGGTGGGCCGGCGGTGGGTGCTTGGCGACGACCGGGAGAACTTCCAGTGCGACATCGTTTCCGAAGATTTCTGCTTCGACGAGTACGACCGGTCTTGGGGCATCGCCGAGAGTGGCAGCGGCACCGTCGTCCGGTGGGATGTCGTGAGTGGTTTCCCCACGACCGATGATCCAGCAAGGGTGGAGAAGTTCATCACCCAGGCCATCGCCAAGATCCGCAATCATCTCGGGCTGGTCCTGCACCGCATCATCGCAAGCGGGCGCATCGCGGTCACGGTCGACGTCGAAGACGTCGACAGCATCCATCCCGGCCCACGGTTTCCGGTTGCCGCGATCGATCCATTCGGTTATCTCCGCTCGGGACACGCCGACTACCCGAAGACACTTGCGGCGACCTCTCGCGGCCACAAAGTCGAATTCGCTTGTCACATCTGGCCGGGCCGTTCACATCTGCCCGAGTTCCGGCTCTCCGGGGCACCGGCGGATCATCAGGGCATCTACTTCTACCGCAACGACCGACTCCTGCAAGCCGGTGGTCAGTGGGGTGGTGTCCATCCCGACGAGCCCGCCCTGCAGCTGGCCAGGGTCGCGGTCGATATCGACGACGACATCCTGGGTCTCTTCCAGATGAACCCGGAGAAGTCCCGGGTGATCACGGGTCCTGACTTCACCGCTCTCGCCGAGAGTACGCGCGCGGGCGACGGCTCGGGCGTCGCGGACTATCTGCTGGACGCCCAGCAGGCTTATCGAAAGTCTCGTCAGCGCAGCCGCTCGCGCAAGCCGATGATCCCGCCAGGCAAAGGTTTCCCGCCGCGTTTGCGTAGCGTGATCGAGGAGGAAATCCCCGCGGTTCCCGGCCACGAAGGACTCAGCGTCAAATGGCGTCGATTCGAGAATGACTCGTTCTTCGACGTCGATCGCGCCACCGGGACCCTGTGGCTCAACCAGCAGTACCGCCCGACACCGACCGGCCAGAGGCATACGGTCAACGACACTCCGCTGCTGAAGGCATTGCTATACCTGCTGATCGAGGATGTTTTCGAAGGCGAACACCTCGGTCCCAAGGACAAGGACAACATCGAACTGTGGCAGGAAGTTCTGACCGTCGCGGCCAAAGACGAGGGTACCTCTTGATCGACGCGATCGACCGGCACCTCGACGCATCGACGTTCGAGCGCTATGTCGACATGGGCGTTCCCCTGGAGTTCGCTGTGGAGGGGCATCCACCTGTCCAGGTCTTCATCGATCCGGCAACTCCGGCGATCGGGATCCGAATTCCCGACGACGGCACCAGACCAGAAAGTAGACTGGAGCACCTTGTCGCGCGCAAGGTCTTCCGTGACGACGCCCAGTGGATCGAGGTCCTCATCACTCAACAGGAACTCTTTCTCGACGGATATCCACTGCTCTGTGCGATCATCGACCGGTTGCAGCTGCAGAACATGTGCACCGACGCGGCCGTCACCGAGACTTTGCGCGTCCTGGGAAGAATTCTGCAACGCATCGACGTGCTCACCGTAGAGATGGAGATCGGACTGCTCGGCGAGCTCCTCGTTCTCAGGACGCTGATCGATCCGCTCGGCGCGGGCACCGCTGTCGACGCGTGGTGTGGACCTCACGCCGAGGAGCACGACTTCGCCCTGGACGGGCTCGATCTCGAAGTCAAGAGCACTCAGAGCGAACGCCGCGCACATTGGATCTCATCGTGGACCCAACTCGACGAAAGTCCGGGATGTCCTTTGTGGCTGCTGTCATTGCAGCTGACACGGTCAGGTCCGACGGCGGGTCGGACGCTTCCCGGATACATCGAGCACGTTCGCGCCGCGGTCGGCCCAGGCGTGGCGTTGGACATGCTCGACCAGAAGCTGAACCGGACCGGATGGCGGAGTGCCATGGCACCGATCATGCATACCCGTTGGCTGCTCAGGTCCACGCCGACCGTCCACCGCGTCAGTGTCGGATTCCCACGCCTGACTCGAGCTGCCGCCGACACCGACGCCGTCGGTGTCGGCCGCATCACCGACCTGCGCTACCGGATAGACCTGACTGACATGCCATCCGCAGACGGGGTGCCAGCGCACCTCGAAGCGGCACTCGGACTGGAGATCTGACATGGACACGACTGCCGCAGAGGCCTACGTCGCCGCATTGGCGGCCATGGCGACGATGGGCAGGCCCAGGGATCTCAACGGCATGGCTTCCGGGCTCGAGCCCGACGTTGCGGTCGACGACGAACTTCTCCGCCGACATCTCGAAGACGCCGGACTCAACGATCCGCTGCGGTCTGCCCTGCGCACGTCCACGGCGCGATGGGACGCCGCCGTCGGACCGGCGTGGGCCGAAGGGACTGTACCCAACACGCTTGAACGCCGCGGCGTCATCACCCGTCAGCTCAAACTCGGCGATGCGACCGCTGCCGTCCTTAACTACAGATGTACGGTTGCAGGCATTCTCCTCCCGACGGTCATCGCACCTGAGTGGACCCAGTGGTACACCGAGGAGATCAAAGCACGACGCTCGTACTACTGGAAGAACTACGACGAATACTTGGAGAAACGGCGAGACTGGGACGCCGAGGCCAGGGCATCGCTCGACGTCGCCACCGACCGGGTGGTCGAACGGCTCACCGATCCCACCCAGGCCAAGGCGTACAAGGCGAAGGGTCTCGTCGTCGGCTATGTCCAGAGCGGGAAGACCGCCAACTTCACCGGAGTGCTGGCCAAGGCGATCGATGTGGGCTACCGCCTAGTGATCGTCCTGACCGGCACCACCGACCTGCTGCGCGCGCAGACTCAACGACGCCTCGACATGGAGCTGGTCGGTCGCGAGAACATTCTGGGAGGTGTCGACGAGAACGATCCCTTGGCGCTGGACGGACTCGACTACCAGGACGATCCGGACTGGATCGCCGATCGCTTCCTGCGCCACGGTTCCATGCCTCGCCTCGCGGGCAGACCCAACATCCACCGATTGACCACCCAGCGCGGCGACTACAAGAGCCTCCGCCAGGGGATCATCGCCCTGGACTTCCCCAAGCGCGATGAAGGAAAGCCGATCTACGACCCAGAGAATCTCTTCGACACCGGTGCCCGACTGGCGGTCGTGAAGAAGAACGCCGCCGTGCTGACCAAGCTGGTCGCCGACCTGCGGCGCAGCGCCGCGCGTATCGAAGACCTGCCGGTGTTGATCGTCGACGACGAGTCCGATCAGGCATCGGTGAACACCAGCAACCCGAAGAAGTGGAAGGAGGACCAGCGGACGCGCACGGCCATCAACAGACTCATCTCGCAGTTGTTGAAGATGCTCCCGCGGGCGCAGTACGTCGGCTACACCGCGACCCCGTTCGCGAACGTCTTCATCGACCCCAGCGACGTGGAGGATCTCTTCCCCACGGACTTTCTCATCTCGTTGCCGTCCGCACCCGGTTACATGGGGCCGAGCGACTTCCACGATGTCGACTCGATCATCCCCAACGAGGACCGGACCAATGCGAACTCGAACCAGAAGGCGCACGTCCGGCTGCTCCCGGTGGAACTGCAGGAGGATCATTGCGATCTTCGCGACGCGATGGATGCGTTCGTCCTCGCCGGCGCCGTCAAGTTGTATCGGGAGGTGAATGGGGGAGAGAAGTTCAAGCACCACACGATGTTGGTGCACGAGCACATGAAGACTGCGGTGCACCGCGAGCAGGCCGAGCGGATCAAGAAGCTTTGGAACGAATCCGGCTACTCCTCTCCGGCTGCCCAGCAACGCCTGCGAACGCTTTTCGAGCAGGACACCCTTCCTGTGATGCGCGCTCGGTCAAACGGCCAACCGATCCCACCCGACTACGACGCTCTGGCACGATATGTAGGGGAAGCGATCGCGAAAGTAGGCAGCACCGGCAACCCGGTGCTTGTGGTCAACTCGGACAAGATCGAGGGCGAAGCGCTCGACTTCGACCGCCAACCCGTCTGGCGAGTACTAGTACTACAGGGCTAGATCTCTAGCATCTGGAGGCGGAGGCGTCGTCTGAAGTGGCTTCTTCGTGCGTCTGCCTGGTGTCCGCGTCGCCAGGCAGACGCACGGAGGCCCTGGTCGATGACGTGATCGTCTTTGTCGATGAGGTTGAACAGGCGTCGGATCTCGGCGATCGAGAGCGCGACCAAGTGGCGGGCCCGGGTGGTCATGGTGTGCGGCTTGTCCA
>NZ_JAYMZS010000076.1:0-45516 GCF_035828755.1 Amycolatopsis sp. H20-H5
CTCGCAAACCTCATATTTCCAGACAGGAGGTCATCCCCATATTGCGCCCTGTGCCCGTCGCACCCAGCCGCAGACGATCACGCGCTGCTACATCGACGTCACGCTAGATGATCTTGCCTTTGCCGTGACCCCCAGGCGGGCGGCTACCCTCCGCGTAGTCGGTGAACAGCTCTGAGGGGATGACCATGGCGATACCCGTACCCGCCACCGTTCTGTCCGTCGCGGGGGCCTGATCCGATGACCTATCAGCCCCACCCCGCCACCCGGCGTCAGCCCGAACCGAGCGGCGCCACCGCGAACTGCGCCGGGGTGCTCGCCCTGCTCGGCGGAATCTGGAACCTGCTCGGTTTCGCCGTCCAGCTGTTCGCGATGGTCTTCGGCCACTGGACGTTCGGCCAGTTGATCAGCGTCGTGATCAACCTGGTGGTCACCGGCCTGCTGCTCTCGGGCGGCATCCAGCTGTTCCGCCGGAAGCCGAACGGCCGCTCGCAGACCATCCTCGGCTGCGCGCTGGTGATCCTGGACGCGGTCGCGGGGGTGGTCCTCCTGTCGGTCGGTGTCTCCTGGCCGGGTGGCTACGCCGCTTCGGTGCTCGGTTCGACTTTCGCCCTGCTGTTCACCGCGCCCGCGATCGCGACCCTGGTGCTGGCGGCCGTGCCGTCGACGGCGCGCTGGGTCGGCAGCCCACTGGAAGGTCGAGTGTGATGTACCAGCAGCCACCGCAGTACCCAGGCATGCCAGCCGGGCCGCCGAAGCCCAGCGGTGCCACCGCGATCATCGCGAGCGTGCTGAGTCTCCTCGCAGCGGTCTGGTTCCTCTCGGGACTGGTCGAAGCCGGAATCGATCTGGTGAAGGCCTCCGGTCCGGCCCCTGCGGTCGGCTTCGTGCTGAATCTCGCTGAGTCGGGTCTCCTCCTGACCGGCGCCATCCTGCTGCTGAAGCGCAAGCCGCTCGGCCGGACCCTGGTGGCCACGGGCAGCGGGCTCACGGTCGCGGTGCTCGTGCTCAACGTGTTGTTCGGCAGCGGGGTGCTCTTCCGCTTTCTCGGCGGCTTGCTCGGCTACTTCGGTGGATACACCTGGTTCGGGCCCGTCGCCGCGTACGGCTTGTCCGGGCCGCCCACCATTGCCGTGCTGCTGCTCGCCGTCGGGATGCTGGTGCTGGCCCTGGTGAAACCGACCGTGCGGTGGATCGCCGCGAACAGGCCGGTCCGGATGCCACCGGGCGGCGGCTACCTCCCACCGCAGCAGTACCCACCTCAGCAGTACCCACCGCAGCAGCAGTACCCACCGCAGCAATATCCCGGCCCGCAGCACCCGCAGCCGCAGCACCCGCCTCAGCCTCCTCCGCGGTATCCCGGACCGCGTCCGCCCGGTTACTGACCCGGCGGTCACTTCCTCCAGGATGGTGAGTTCGATCCCACCTGACGGGAAACTTGGGACGTGGTCGTACCCTTGAGTGATGGTCGACGATTACGCAGAGCTGGGCTTCGAGACGCGCGCGATTCACGCCGGGCAGGCCCCTGATCCCCGCACCGGCGCTGTGATCGTGCCGATCTATCAGACTTCGACCTACGCGCAGGACGGCGTCGGCGGCACCCGCGAAGGCGACTACGAGTATTCGCGGACCGCCAACCCCACCCGCACCGCGCTGGAGCAGGCGCTCGCCGCGCTGGAAGGCGCCCGGCACACGCTGGCGTTCGCCTCCGGCATGGCCGCCAGCGACGCGGTGCTGCGGACCGTGCTGCGTCCCGGCGACCACCTGGTCCTTGGCAACGACGCGTACGGCGGCACGTTCCGGCTGATCGACAAGGTGCTGAGCCTGTGGGGCGTCGAGCACACCGTCGCGGACCTGTCCAAGATCGACGAGGTCCGGGCCGCGATCCGGCCGGAGACCAAGCTCATCTGGTGCGAGTCGCCGACCAACCCGATGCTCGGCATCGCGGACATCGCCGCGCTCGCCGGTGTCGCGCACGACGCGGACGCCCGTCTGGTGGTCGACAACACGTTCGCCACGCCGTACCTGCAGACGCCGCTCGCGCTCGGCGCGGACATCGTCCTGCACTCGACCACGAAGTACCTCGGCGGTCACTCCGACGTCGTCGGCGGCGCGGTGCTGACCAACGAGGACGAGCTGCGCGAGCAGCTGTTCTACATGCGCAACGCCGCGGGCGCGGTACCCGGCCCGTTCGACGCCTGGCTCACCCTGCGCGGCATCAAGACGCTCGCGCTGCGGATGGAGCGGCACTGCGACAACGCCGAGCGGATCGTGCAGACCCTCACCGCGCACCCCAAGGTGTCGAAGGTCTACTACCCGGGCCTGCCCACCCACGCGGGCCACGAGGTCGCCGCGAAGCAGATGCGCCGGTTCGGCGGCATGGTGTCGTTCAGCCACGTCGACGGCGAGCAGGCCGCGCTCGAGGTCGCGTCGAAGACCAAGCTGTTCATCCTGGCCGAGTCGCTCGGCGGCATCGAGTCGCTGATCGAGCACCCCGGCCGCATGACGCACGCGAGCACCGCCGGTTCGACCCTGCAGGTGCCCGCCGACCTGCTGCGCCTGTCCGTGGGCATCGAGGACAGCCGCGACCTCGTCGCCGACCTCGTCGCCGCCCTAGGCTGACCCGCCCGGCTCAACTGCCCCTGAAGGCCACCATCACGGCGTTTTACGCCGTGATGGTGGCCTTCAGGGACTTGTGATGACTGTGTGCGTGGGGGAGTTACTGGCGGAAGCTGCCGGGGACGACGGCGGGGCCGCGGGCCTCCGCGGGCTGCTGCGGCGTGGTCGCGGGCAGCTCCGAGCCGTCCACGCAGCCGCCGACGAGCTCGACGTGGTTGTCGTGGCGGATGTACTGGGCGGGATCGCCGCAGCTCGCCCTGTCGACGGTGTAGACCGCGGCGCCCGTGAGCGCGGCGGCGGAAACGACGGCCAGCACCAGCGGAACGAAGCCTGTCGACCGGGTGGCGCGAGCCCGCCGGGAGGTGCCCGTTTGGTCCGGCCGTGCCATATGTCTCCCCGATCAGTGTCGTTGCCGGGTCCAGGGTACCCGCCTCACGGTCCCGTTACCTGGGCCGTCCGTCGGGTGGCATCATCCGGGGCATGGAACTGGTCGGCGTCGAGAAGATCCGGGAGGCCCGGCGGCTTCTCGAAGGGGTCACCCGGATCACCCCCATGGAGCACGCGAGGGACCTGCGGGACGTGCACGGTGGCCCGGTCTACCTGAAGTGCGAGAACCTGCAGCGGACCGGCTCGTTCAAGATCCGCGGCGCGTACACCCGCATCCACGGTCTGAGCGCGGAGGAACGCGCGCGCGGGGTCGTCGCGGCGAGTGCCGGGAACCACGCACAGGGTGTCGCGCTGGCGTCGTCGCTGCTCGGGATCAGATCCACGGTGTTCATGCCGACCCGCGCACCGTTGCCGAAACTGGCCGCGACCAGGGGATACGGTGCTGACGTGCACCTCCACGGCGCCGTGCTCGAAGAGACGCTGGCCGAGGCGATCGCGTTCAGCGAGCGGACCGGGGCGGTGTTCATCCACCCGTTCGACCACGTGGACATCATCGCCGGGCAGGGCACGGTCGGCCTGGAGATCCTGGAGCAGGTGCCCGAGGTCGCCACGATCCTCGTCGCGACCGGCGGCGGTGGCCTGGTCGGCGGCGTCGCCTCGGCGGTGAAGGGCCTGAAGCCCGACGTCCGCGTCGTGGGCGTCCAGGCCGAACACGCCGCAGCCTTCCCTCCCTCGCTGGCCGCCGGGGAGCCGGTGCGGCTGGCCGAGCTGCAGACCATGGCCGACGGCATCGCCGTCGGCAAGCCGGGCCCGGTCAGCTACGCGCACGTGTCCTCGCTGGTGGACGAAGTCGTCACGGTGACCGAGGAGGCCCTCTCGCGCGCGGTGCTGCTGTGCCTGGAGCGGCGCAAGCTGGTCGTCGAGCCCGCGGGCGCGGCGCCCGTCGCGGCGCTGCTCCAGCATCCCGGCGCGTTCGAGACGCCGGTCGTGGCGATCCTGTCGGGCGGCAACGTCGACCCGGTCCTGCTGCTGCAGATCATCCAGCACGGCATGACCGCGGGCGGCCGCTACCTCAAACTCCGCCTGCGCGTGCCGGACCGGCCCGGTTCGCTGGTTTCCGTGCTCTCCTACGTCAGCGGGCTGGGCGCGAACGTCCTCGACGTCGAGCACTCCCGCATCTCCGGCAACCTCGCCCTCGGCGAGGTGGACGTCGCTTTGGCACTGGAAACCCGCGGCCCCACCCACTGCGAGCAGGTCACGACCGCACTCCAGCAGGCGGGCTACACGGTCGTCTGAAGCGCGATGATCGCAGTACGAGAGTCAGCGAGCGTCGCCCGTGATGGCCGCCAGCGCGAGGTCCCTGGCGGGCTCGCCGACCTCCGGCAGGGTGAACCGTGCGGCGCGGATGTGCGTCAGCAGCTCGGGGTCCGGGGCGAGTTCGTGCTCGCGCAGGTAGTACGCGACGGCGCCCGGCCAGGTCCAGCTGCCGTCGGTGCGGAAGTTCAGCGGCACCGCGGCGGGCCGATCCGGGTCGAACGCGTCCGTGTCGTAGCTGCGGGCGGCGAGCACGACCGGCGCGGCGTCCAGGTACGCCAGCACGCGCTCGCGCTCGGCCGGGGTGAGCGGCTCGCGGTTCACCACCGGGCGGCCGGACGCGTCGAGCCCGTCGTAGATCCGTGGTGTGCGCATTCCAGGCGACGGCGACAGCGACAGCTGGGCGCGGGCGCGCAGCCAGTCCGGGATGTGCTGCTCGGCGCGGGGGAAGAAGCGCAGCTCGTCGGCGAAACCGATGGGTGGCGGCACACGGCGCCAAGGCGGCTCGAGGTCGGGCAGGAAGTCCGCGCTGAGCACGTTCGCCGGGCCGAAGACCAGGATCGCGCCCAGCCAGGTGCCGCGGCCGGGCTGGTACATCGCCGAGCGCAGGGTGCCCAGCAGCGCCACGACGGCCGCGGGCGGCTGCGCCGTTCGGGGTAACCCGTCCGAGCCGGTGATGAGCAGATCGGCCTCGATGTGCCTGCCCGCCGCGCGGTACTCGACGCGCAGCTGACGCCAGCCCGGCGGGGTGGCCGCGGCGAGCGCCTGGCCGATCCGCCAGACGAACTGGTGCTGCTGAGCGGCGTTCATCGGCGCCGGTGGCTGGCTCATGTCGAGTGCTCGCCGACCCAGGTGCCCTCGAGCAGGTGTTTCGGCAGGTACTCCGACTCGACCTCGATGGCCACCCCGGCGTCCCGTGCCAGGCAGGCCACCGCCAACGGGCCCAGCGCGACGAACCCGTTCGGGTCGTTGACCCGCTCCTGCTCCTTCGTCCAGAACCGCTTGTGCAGCTCCAGCGCTTCGGCGAGCGTCTCGTTGAACTTCGCGTCTTCCCGCTGGGTGAGGTGGTAGAACAGCTCGATCGGCGGGTAGTAGATCTCGAGGACCATCTCTTCGGACAGGTGCGCCAGCCCGGCCGGATCGGTGCCCCGCATGCTCTCCAGCACGCCCTCGACGAGATTTTCCCCTTGCCGCCAATAGGTCTGTAGCGTGCTCGCCCACGTGTAGACGAACTCGTCGTACTGGACGCGGGAGCCGCGCAGGAGATCCACCGGGACGGCCGAGAGCAGGTCGAGCCGCGGCCGCTCACGGCAGATCGTCGCCAGCCAGAGCGCGTTGAGCCAGGTCACCCCGTTGCTGTCCATCGTCGGGCCGGTCGCCTCGCGCCGGACCGTGTCCTCCCCGATCCGGAACTCGACCTCGCCCTCGTCCGTGCTCGCCGCCACGAAGATCGCCGCGGACGACTGCATCGCCCGCAAAAGCGTGTTCCAGGTATCGATCCAGGCGGCTCCCGGGTCGCCGACGCACCGGTAGCCGAACTCGTCCAAGGAACGCTTCAGCACCGAGTTCAGTGATTTGGGGCTTTTGGGGATCAGTTCGACGAAGCGCCTGATCGCGGCGGAGAGGAGTTCGACGTTCTCTTCCGCGGCGGCCTCGTCGACCTCATGCCGGGTAATGGTGGGCACGCTGCTGGTCACTTCCCGCGAGTCGTTTTCGGGCATCAGAGTCGGGCATCAGATCGACAGGTCGAAATGCTTGAGGTTGTAGCCACCGTACACCGGCCGCTTCGTCGGCTTGCCGTCGTTGGCGGCGTCCGGGATGGTGTTGCCCGCGTCGTCGAGGAGGTTCTCGTCGCGCACCCTGGCCTTCGCCACCGAGTAGTCGAGGGTGCCGAGATCCTGGGCGATTTCGAGGTCTTCGGCGAGCTTCTTTTCGGCCGGGGTCCCGTTTCGGCGCATGTTGTCGATGATGCTCTCGACGTACTTGGGATGGCCCTGCTCGTAGTTCTGCCCGTCGAGCCCCTTGCGCGTGCCGAGCCCGGCGTTCGGGCCCTTCGCCTCGACGACGACGTGCCGGGTCTCCCCGGTGTGGCGGTCGGTGACCTCGTAGATCTGGTCGAACCGGCCGGAACCGGGTTTGTCACCGGGGTGCGACGGCCCGTGGGTGTCGGGGTCGGGCAACGGTTTGACCTCGAAGTCCTTGGCGGGGTACTTGTCGTGCACGGCGTCGGTGGCGGCGTGCTCGCCGAGGTCCTCGCCGCGATCGGTCCGCTCCCGGTGCGCGTCCTTGCGCTCGTGCTCGACCTCCTCGGAGACGCTGCCCTTTTCCTTCGCCTCCTGGTAATCCGCCTCCGCTGTCCTGGCCCGGTCGTTGGCCGCCTTGCGTTCGTCGATCAGCTGCTGCGCGTCGTCCTTTTGCCGCTGAGTCGCGCGGTGTTCGACTTCCGGGTCGTCGGTGCGGTAGTCGGCGGGTTTGAAATCGTCCGACTTCGGGTCGAACTGATCGCCGGGTGGTTTGTTCGCGTCTTCCTTGATCTTGGGCAGCCGCTCGTCGTGGTGATCCGTTTGATCGGCGTTCTTGCGCGAGTATTCGCCGTTCTTGTCCGGACCGTCGTAGTACTTCTCCCGGTAGTCGGGATCGTTGATCTTTTCCTTCATGGAGGCGGGCGGGGTCCGGTCCGGATGCTCGATGTCGACCGGGTCGTCGTCGATGTACCGCTTGCCGCGGTCCTTCGCATCGTCCCCGTCGAGATCGTGCTTGTGGTCCTCGTGGGTGTCCGGGGTGAAGCCGTCTTCGCTCGCCCGGTGCGTGGAGCCGTCGGGGCGGTGCACGTCCCACTCGCCGTTCGGCGGGATCTTCGGCCGCATCTTCCCGTCCGGGCCGATCTCGTAGTCGGACGAGAAAACCCGGCCGTGCGAGTCGGTCCACGCCGGTTTGCTGGGGGCCAGCACCTCGGTGTCGAGGTCTCGCGACAGCCGGTGCGCGAAGTCGTTGGACCCCGCGTCGCAGCCGATCAGCCTGATCGGGCCGCCGTGGTAGTCGGGGTTGCGGCGCAGGATGTCCGCGAACTCCTCCGGGGTGTACAGCTTGTCGCCGATCCTCGCGTGCCCGTCCGGGGTGACGTGGACGTCGACGGTGTGGCGGCCGTCCGGGTCCGGCTGGACGCGGTGCGGCAGATCGCCCATGTCGGGATCGTCGCGGTGGTACGAGCTGCCCGCCGGGGTGTTCTCCGAGAGGTGCTGATTGACCTCGTCGGGCGTCAGCCGGTCCGGCTGGCCGTGGTGGTCGCCGGGGGTGTCGGACTCGGGCGAACCCTTGCTGTGCGGGCTTTCGTCCGGCGCGGTGTGTGCCGGTGCGCTGCCGCGGGCGACCGGCTGCGGGCCGTACTCGCCGGGACCCTGAGGCTGACGCGGACGCCCTTCGGGGCCGCTGCCCGCGCCCCCGCTGCTGTGCCCACGGCCGGGGCCGGACGGCGCGTCGGGGGTGCGCGGGGGGTGCGCGCCGGGGCTGCCGGGAGTCCCGGTCCAGCCGCCACCGCCGCCGGGGCGGGCGCCGGGCACGCCGCCGGTGGTGCCTGGGGTACCGCCGCCGCCTCCGGCGGGCGGCATCGCACCGGCTCCTGGCTGGCCTTGCGCCGGGGTGGCGGGGCCGCCGTCGGCACCGCCGCGTTGGGAAGGCACCTGGGTCGAGCCGGGCTCGCCGGTCTTCGGCGGCGCCGGAGCAGCGGAGCCGCTGCTCGAGGTGGCGTTGTCCCCGGATCCGGCGTGGCTGGGAGCGTCGCCGTCGGCCGCGCGTGATCCGTCGCCGCCCCGGGTGGCCGGTGAACCGCCGCCGTCGGGAGTCCTGCTGGGAGAGCCGCTGCCGGGACCGGGATCAGGAGCGCGACTCGGAGAGCTGTCCCCGGCGTGACTCGGTGAACCGGTGTCGGCGGCGTGGCTCGGCGTTCCGCCGTCTGCGCTGCCGGGCGAGCTGTCGCCGCGGTGGCTGGGGGAGCCGTTGCCACCGGGTGAGCTGTCGCCTTGATGGCTGGGGGAGCCGTTGCCGCCAGGGGAACTGTCCCCGCGGTGGCTGGGTGAGGCGCTGCCGCCGGGTGAGCTGTCGCCTTGATGGCTGGGTGAGCCGTTGCCGCCAGGGGAACTGTCCCCGCGGTGGCTGGGGGAGCCGCTGCTGCCGGGTGAGCTGTCCCCTTGATGGCTGGGTGAGCCGCTGCTGTCCGGCGAGCTGTCGCCGCGATGCCCCGGTGAGGCGCTGTCGCCTGGCGAGCTGTCCCCATGGCTGCCGGGGGAGCCACTTTCGTTGGTGTTACTGGAAGAGCTGTCACCGTCCCTTGTGGACGATGGGGTGCCGTCCTCGCCATGCGTCGTGCCGGGTGAGGCGTCGCCATGCGTCGTGCCGGGTGAGGCGTCGCCGTCCGGCCCGTGCGTGCCGCCTTCGCCGTCGTGACCGCCGCCGTGGGTTCCGCCCCCGCCACTGCTGCCGCCGCCGTGCTGGAAGAAGCCACCAGCCTTGATGTTCTTGGTGCTGATCGCGTCCAGCCCGGTGACCTTGCCCGCGAGCTTGCCGAGGATCTTGATGATCTTGGCGAAGACGTCGGCCAGCTTGCCGAGCAGCGGCGACACCCGGCGGATCGTCTCCACCAGCGCCTTGAGCTTCTCGGTGATCCGCTCCGCCCATTTGGCGATCGCGGTGACGGCCTGCGCCACGATCACCGGCGTGCCGAAGCCGAGCGAGAAGACCGCCTCCAGCACCCACGAGATCAGCTTGCCGACCAGGTCCGCGATCAGCTGGCGGACGAACTCGCGGACGAACGAGACGACCTCGCCCATGATCATCACGACGGTGCCGATGCCGCCCGCGACGGTGGCCGCCCCGCTGAGCGCCTCGGCCGTCTGCTTGGCCGACTCGCGGTAGGCGTCCGCGCCCGCGCCGGTCCAGGACGCTGTCCCGTTCTTCACCGCGTTGGAGTAGTTGACCTGGGTGTCCTCCAGGGACTTGGCGACGTTGCCCCAGGTCTGGGAGTACGACTGGATCACCGGCGGGTCGCCCGCCAGCGAGTCCAGCATGTCCTTGAGCGGCTGCACGTGTTCCATCAGGAACGACGCCGCCGAGGACAGCAGGTAACCGAACGGGTCCATCGCGGCGCTGGCGAGCTCGCCCGCCACCCCGAGCACGCCGAGGCCACCCGAGATCCAGTCGCCGTCCTTGATGCCGTTGAAGGCGTCGATCGCCGACTCGGCGACGCCGATTCCCCCGGCATAGCCGTAATCGCCGTTGCCAGCGGTGAGCGGCCCCGGCCCGTCGCCGTCCTTCGGCGCCTGCGCGACCAGGGGGTTACCTTCGGGCATCAGCCATCCGCTTTCATCTGTGCGGCGAAGTCGTTGTCGACGCCTTGGTAGGCCTGCGCCGCCGTTCTGACTTTCCCGGCCGCCGACTCCATGGCGCTTACTGCTTCCTTCAGCGCGTTGAGGCCGTACTCCTCGACCGGGTCGAGCAGCGCCCGGAACGGCTGGCAGAGGATGCCGTACGCGTCGGTGGGCATGCTGACCTGGTTCGCCGCGTCCACGGCCTGGCGCAGCGCGTCGGTGACGCCGTCGAGCTGCCCGGCGTGCGCGGTGAGGTCGGCGCCGACCTCGAAACCTGCCGCTGTCATGGTGTCTCGCCCTTCGAGGCCGGAAAATCAGGAAAGGATGGGTCCGCCGAAGTCTTCGTCGTCCTGGTCGCCCGCGGGCCGCCTGCGCGGTGGTGGTGGCGGAGGTGGCGGCGCGACCGGCGGTTTCGGCTGCTGGGGCGGTGGCGGCGGCGCGTCGTCGTTCTCGGGCCCGAACCGGTGCTGGCGCGGTGGGTCCGGGAGGGTGGGCGGTTCCTCCGGCGGCGCGGGCGGGAACTGGGACTTCGCGTCGTCGAACATCCTGTTCGCCGTAACGTCCTGGGTGCCGATGGTCTGCGCCATCGCCTGCTGCAGCAGCTCCGGGATCTTGGACTGCGCGCGCTGCACGAGCAGCATGACCTGCGCGGACACCTCGGACATCCGCTTACCGCCCGCACCCTCGGCGATGACGAGGCCGGTCAGCAGCCCGCGCGAGCTGATGGTGACCTCGACGCTGCTGTCCTTGGACCGTTCGGTGATGGTCTGGCTCTCCACGAGACCGGCCATCGCCTGGTACTTCGCGGCGCTCTCCTGGACCTGCTTGTTCCAGTTGTCGATCATCTGATCGCTGGCGTCGACACTCTCCGGCATCGGGGCCCTTCCGCGTGCTGCTGGCTGACGTCTCAACAGTGACGGATCACCCCCGCCGCTGGTTCCGGCTATGTACGAATTGCGCCGAATGGCCCAGCATTCCACAGCCGGCGAAAAGCCCCTGAAGGCCACCTTCACGGCGTATTACGCGGTGAAGGTGGCCTTCAGGGGCCGGTGGACCAGAGCGGGAGCGGTCAGAGGTTGCCGCGGCGCTCCTGCTCGCGCTCGATCGCCTGGAAGAGGGCCTTGAAGTTGCCCTTGCCGAAGCCGAGCGAGCCGTGGCGCTCGATGAGCTCGTAGAACACCGTCGGGCGGTCGCCGATCGGCTTGGTGAAGATCTGCAGCAGGTAGCCGTCCTCGTCGCGGTCGACCAGGATCCGGTGCTCCTTGAGCACCTCGATCGGCACCCGGACCTCGCCGATGCGCGCCCGCAGCGCGGGGTCGTCGTAGTACGAGTCGGGCGTGTCGAGGAACTCGACGCCGGTCGCGCGCATGGCGGTGACCGTGCCGATGATGTCGTTGGTGGCCAGCGCGATGTGCTGGCAGCCCGCGCCGTCGTAGAACTCGAGGTACTCGTCGATCTGCGACTTCTTCTTCGCCACCGCCGGCTCGTTCAGCGGGAACTTGACCCGGTGGTTGCCGTTCGAGACGACCTTGCTCATCAGCGCCGAGTAGTCGGTCGCGATGTCGTCGCCGATGAACTCCGCCATGTTCACGAAGCCCATGACGCGCTTGTACCAGTCGACCCAGTAGTCCATCTTGCCGAGCTCGACGTTGCCGACGCAGTGGTCGACGGCCTGGAACAGCCGCTTCGGCGCGCCCTCGGGCCGCTTGACGGTGCTCTCCCGCGGCTCGTAGCCGGGCAGGTAGACGCCGGTGTACTTGGACCGGTCGACGAGCGAGTGGCGGGTCTCGCCGTAGGTCGCGATCGCGGCCATGCGGACGGTGCCGTGCTCGTCGGTGACGTCGTGCGGCTCTTCGAGCACGGTCGCGCCCTGCGCCCGCGCGTGCTCGATGCACTTGTCGACATCGGAAGTCTCCAGCGCGAGGTCGATGACCCCGTCGCCGTGCCTGCGGTGGTGGTCGAGCAGTTCGGAGTTCGGCTTGACGCCGCCGGTGATCACGAACCGGGCCGAACCGGACTTCAGCACGAACGACTTGCGCTCGAAGTTGCCGGTTTCGGGGCCCGAGTACGCGACCAGCCGCATGCCGAACGCGACCTGGTAGAACCACGCGGTCTGGGTGGCGTTTCCGGAGATGAACACCACCGCGTCCATCGACTTCACCGGGAACGGGTCGGTCGAGGCGTCGTGGTCGACGAGCCCGACGAGCTGACGGAGCTGGTCGTAGCTGACGTCGTCCATTGCGCCCTGGGGGTCCACTGTCTGGGTCATAGCCCGAAGGATCCATTGATGGGGCAAGATGGGCAATGGTTGAAGATTTTGCTAGACAACCTGCCTGATCCGTTCGGCGAAAGGGCCGTTCTGGTGGGCAATGTGTGCAGGAGGTGGCTGATGCCGGAGAACCTGGACCCGCTCGACGCGCGGCTGTTGCTGTTGCTCACCGACTCGCCCCGCCTCGGAGTCCTCGAATGCGCGAGACGCCTCGGCGTCGCGCGCGGCACCGTCCAGGCCCGGCTGGACAGGTTGACGGAGAAGGGAATCCTCGGGGGGTTCCCGCCCGAGCTGGACCTCGCCGCGATGGGCTACGGGCTCACGGCGTTCGCGGTGCTGGAGATCGCGCAGGGCCGCCGCTCAGGGGTCGCGGAGGCGCTCGCCGCCATCGACGAGGTCTGCGAGGTGCACGCCACCACCGGCCAGGGCGACCTGTTCGTCCGCATGGTCGCCAGGGACAACGACGACCTGCAGCGCGTGATCGACGAGGTCGTCAGCGTCCCCGACGTCCAGCGCACCTCGACGTCCATCGCGCTGTCCACCCCCGTCCCCCCACGCGTGCGCCCCCTCCTCGAACGTACGGCCGGTGCGTCCGCTCCCTGACCAGGTCAGAGAACCTGGGAGAGGTAGCGCTTCGCGGAGCGCTGGACGATGTCGTGGCCGTCTTCGCGGATGATCGCGTCCCACCAGGCGCCGTAGATGGCTTCGAACTCGTACGGCTCGAGCAGCTCCGCCGCGCGGCGGACGATCTCCGGGCGTTCGGGGATCAGGTTCGGGTAGCTGTACATGAAACCGACGAACCGGCGGTCGGGGATGACCTGCAGGATGTCGCCCGAGAGCACCGCGCCGCGCCCGTTCTCGCCACCCGCCCAGTGCAGGACCGTCCCGCCCGCGAAATGCACGCCCAGGTTGATCAGCCGCATCCCCGGTGCGACGTCGAGGGTCGTGCCGCTCCAGAGCTTGATCGACGGGTCCGGCCTGCCGATCCACCGCTGGTCGTTCTCGTGCAGGTAGATGGGCGCGTCGAAGGCGTGCGCCCAGTCGACCATCGTCGTGTAGTAGTGCGGATGGCTGATCGCGATGCCGTCGATCCCGCCGAGCTCACGCACCCGCGCGATGACCTCGTCGTCGAGATACGCGACGCAGTCCCAGAGGAAATTGCCCTCTTCGCCCTTGATCAGCAGGGCCCGTTCGCCGATCGCGAACCGCGGCTCGGTGCCGATCCCCGTGACGCCGGGGCCGAGATCTTCGATGCGCGAGGTCAGGTCACTCGCTCGCAGGGTTTCGAGATCGGTCCACCGCTGCCCCTCGGCGGGCACGTACTGGCGCTCGTCCTCGCAGACCGGGCAGTCCGGCCGGGGCGCGCTGTACTGCGTCCCGCAGGTCAGGCAGAGGGGTTCGGTGCTCATTTCTTGGCCTCCCAGATGATCCGGCTGGGGTCCAAGCTAGCCCGTCACATGCGGGCCCGGCCATGGATTACGACCGGCCCCGCAGGTGCCAATGCCTATCCGCTGTACGGAATCGCCTTGACGAGCGTGACCTTCTGCGTGGTGCCGTTGGGGAGGTCGTACGAACGGGTGTCACCCTCCTTGGCGCCCAGCAGCGCCTTGCCCAGCGGCGAGTTCGGGGAGTAGACGTCCAGTGCGCCCTCGGCGCCCTCTTCGCGGGTCGCGAGCAGGAACTCCTCGTCCTGTTCGTCGCCCTCGTAGCGCACTGTCAGGATCTTGCCCGGCTCGGCGAGTCCGTCATTGGCAGGAGCTTCGCCGACCTTCGCCGCGCGCAGCAGTTCCTGCAGATGCCGGATGCGGGACTCCGCTTGGCCCTGCTCTTCACGGGCCGCGTGGTAACCGCCGTTCTCTTTGAGGTCGCCCTCTTCACGGCTGTCGTTGATCCTCGCTGCGATGACCGGACGCATCTGAATGAGCTCGTCGAGCTCGTGCTTGAGCCTGTCGTAGGCATCCTGGGTCAGCCAGGTCACCTGTGTGTTGCTCACGGTCACCATCTCCTCGTCGGGCCTGCCAGGCTTGGGTATACAAGCCGGCCACCACGCGGGCATGAGGTGCCGGCGTGGCTGGGATAAAGGAAAAACACGGCCCGTCTTGGGCCGTGCCGGTAGATCAGAATAGCACGGCAGCGTAGACCGACGCCGGTCATTTCGCCGTTGCGCGGGCGTTGAGCGCGCGTTTCACCCCGTTGGCCGCTATGAGCTTGACAGGTACCGTGGTACGTCGTATGAGCAACCGTACACATCCGCGGTGACCGGCCTGCCCACGCTCTTGATGACCGTGGTCAGCGTCCCATTTTTTTCGCCCGCGCGCACCAGGACCTCCCGGCGGCCGCTTTCGGCACCCGTTTTGTCCCGTGCCCTGACGATGCAGACACCGGCGTTGTCCGGCTCGTCCCTGGTCACCTGGATGGTGATTTGGATCGCGTTGCCCGGAAGCTCCTTGAACGCGACGCGCTCCGCGCTGATCGGCCCGTCACCCAGATTCTGGTAGGCGACCACCGCGATGGTGGCGCCGACCAGCAGGGCGATGACCACGAACAGCCAGCGTCGCCAGCGTTTCGAGCGCTGCCGACCGGCCGAGCCGTAACGCCCCGAAGGCAGCGCCGGGTGTGCGGCGCTCTCGGCGGGCGCGGCTTGTCCGGCGCTCAAACCTGGGCCTCCCGGTCGGTCTTGTCGTACCCGCAGGGACAATGGTGTCACTGAGGGAAGAATCTGCCTCTCCCCGAGTATCCGCGCGGCTGATCGGCGGGGTCGAGGCGGGTCCTTGAACAGGTCATGGAATATAGGATGAGAAGGGGTCGTTCGGAGCATGGTGCGAGCTGACGATCTGACAGGACCCGAGTTGACGCCGCGACTGCGCCTGATGGCGGTGCACGCGCATCCCGACGACGAGTCGAGCAAGGGCGCGGCCACGATGGCCAAGTACTCCGCCGATGGGCACGAGGTCATGGTCGTGACCTGCACCGGCGGCGAAGCGGGCAGCGTGCTGAACCCCGCGATGGACCGGCCGGAAGTGCTGGCCAACATGTCGGAGATCCGCAAGGAGGAGATGGCCAACGCGGCCAAGATCCTGGGCGTGAGTCACCGCTGGCTGGGCTTCGTCGACTCCGGGCTGCCCGAGGGCGACCCCCCGCCCCCGCTGCCGGAGGGTTCGTTCGCGGTCGTGCCGATCGAGGAGTCCACGGAGGCGCTGGTCGGCGTCATCCGGGAGTTCCGGCCGCACGTGATCATCACCTACGACGAGAACGGCGGCTACCCGCACCCGGACCACATCCGCACCCACCTGGTGTCGATGGCGGCGTTCGACGCGGCGGCCGAGCCGGACCAGTTCCCCGAGGCCGGCGAGCCCTGGCAGCCGCTGAAGCTCTATTACGTCCACGGCTTTTCCCGCGCCCGCATGCTGAAGTTCGACGAGGCCCTCAAGGCGGCCGGCCTCGAGTCGCCGTACGACGAGTGGCTGAAGAACTGGGACCCTGAGCGCGCCGACGTGATGGAGCGGGTCACCACCCGCGTCCCGTGCGGCGACTACTTCGAGCAGCGTGACGAGGCCCTCAAGGCCCACGCCACCCAGATCGACCCCACCAGCCGCTGGTTCGTCGTGCCGCTCGAGATGCAGCGCGAAATCTGGCCGACGGAGGACTATGAACTCGTCCGCTCACTGGTGGACAGCACGCTGCCGGAGGACGACCTGTTCGCCGGGATAAAGGAGAAGGTGGGCACATGAGTCTCGCGTTGCCGCTCTTCGCGGTCACCCCGGTGACGGCGGCGGCACAGGTACTCGCACAGCAGCCGGGTGACGGTGACAACGGCGGCCAGGGCGAGGACTTCGGCAAGTCCTCCCCGGTGGGCCTGTTCGTCCTCATCCTGTTCCTGATCGCCGTGGCGTTCCTGATCAGGTCCATGACCAAACACCTCAAGCGCGTCCCAGCGAGCTTCGACGAGCCGGACGCTCCCGCAGCTCCCGCCGCCGCTGAGGCCCCGGGCGAGGCTCTGGCCGAGCCGAAGGCCGCGGAGTCCCGCCAGGAGAAGACCGACCACGGTTCTTGACCCTCGTCCCGTCTTGAGTGTCATGAAAGGGTCTTTCAGGGCAATTTTTGCCCTGAAAGACCCTTTCATGACACTTGCCGGGCTCAGAGCCGCGGGTCCACCGGGTCCGACTCCATCGCCAGCACCGCGAACACGCACTCGTGCACCCGCCACAGCGGCTCTCCGCGCGCGGCCCGATCCAGTGCTTCGAGGCCGAGCGCGTACTCCCGCAGCGCGAGTGAACGCTTCCGCTGCAGCCCTCGCTTGCGCAGCCGTTCCAGGTTCGCCGCCGTCGTGTAGTCGGGCCCGTAGATGATCCGCAGGTACTCGCGCCCGCGCACCTTCACCCCCGGCTGCACCAGCCCGCGCTCGCCGCGCGTCAGGTTCGCGGCGGGTTTGACGACCATGCCCTCGCCGCCCGCGCCGGTCAGTTCCTCCCACCAGCGCACGCCCGCGGCCACCGACTCCGGGTCCGTCGTGTCGACCGGCAGCGTCCGGGTGAGGGTGAAAAGCGAGTCCGCGGAAGCCAGCCGGGCGGCCAGTGCCAGATGCCAGGCGTGCGGGCGCTCGTGGTGTGCCGCGCCTTCCGACGCCAGCACCTGGAACGGCGCGAGCCGGACGCCGTCGAGGCCGTCCGTCGGCCAGCAGTACCGCCGGTACGCCGTGCGGTAGGCGTCCACAGTGGACTCCCGCTGCCGGGTCCGCGCGAGCAGCTCGCCGACGTCCACGCCGCGTGCGGAGGTCGCGGTCAGCTCGGCGACCGCCACCGGCAGGACCGCCTGCGCGGCCGCGCCGACGGACGCGTACTGGTCCATGATCAGCGAGCCCGCCTTGGCGCTCCACGGCAGCAGTTCGGCGTCGAGCAGCAGCCAGTCCGTGTCGAGCTCATCCCAGAGCTCCGCCTTGGTCGCGGCCTGGCGGACGCGTTCGAGCAGCTCGGCGTTCTGCGGCGGCGAGAAGAACGGTCGCCCGGTGCGCGTGTAGAGCGCGCCGCCGCCCTCGATGCCGAACCGTTTCGGCGCGACGTCGTCATCCCGGCAGACCAGCACGACGGCCCGCGAGCCCATGTGCTTTTCCTCGCACACCAGAGATCGCACGCCCGCTGCCCGGAACTCCGCGAACGCCTCGTCGGGGTGCTCCAGGTAGTCGTCGCGCGACGACGTCGAGCACGGCGCCATCGTCGGCGGCAGGTACATCAGCCAGCGCGGGTCGAGCGCGAACCGGCTCATCACCTCCAGCGCGGCGGCGGACTGCTCGGCCGAAACGGTGACGCGCCGGTAGTGCTGGGTCTCCAGTATCCGCTTGCCGGTGACGTCGGCGAGCTCCAGCACGGCGTGCTGCCGCGTCGAGCTCTCCTCGGGTGTGCCCAGCGGCTTGACCGGCTCGTACCAGACCTGCTTGGCCTTGACCGAGACGATCTCGCGCTCCGGGTAGCGCATCGCGGTCAGCGAGCCGCCGAACACGCAACCCGTGTCGAGGCACAGCGTGTTGTTGACCCACTCCGGTTCCAGCGTCGGCGTGTGTCCATAGAGGACTGTCGCGGTGCCCCGGTAGTCGCGCGCCCACGGCAGCCGGACCGGCAGGCCGTACTCGTCCGTCTCGCCCGTCGTGTCGCCGTAGAGCGCGACGCTGCGTACGCGGCCCGAAGCGCGCCCGTGGTACCGCAGCGGCAGCCCGGCGTGGGCGACGACGAGCTTGCCGCCGTCGAGGACGTAGTGCGCGATGAGGCCGTCACAGAACGCCTGCGCCTTCGCGCGGAACTCGTCGTCCTGCACGCTCAGCTGCTCCAGCGACTCGGCGAGCCCGTGGGACACCGTGACCTTCTTGCCCTTCATCGCGCGGACCAGCTTCTGCTCGTGGTTCCCGCAGACGACCATCGCGTTGCCGCTCGCGGCCATGTCCATGACGAGCCGCAGCACGCCGGGGGTGTCCGGCCCACGGTCGACCAGATCGCCGACGAACAGCGCGGTGCGGCCCTCGGGGTGGCTCAACCCGCTTTCGCCCGGCTCGTAGCCCAGCTTGGCGAGCAGCTCTTCGAGCTCTTCGCGGCAGCCGTGGACGTCGCCGATCACGTCGAACGGCCCGGTCACCTCGCGGCGGTCGTTCAGCAGCCGCTCGACGACGATCTCCGCCTCGGCGACCTCTTCCTCGGTGCGCAGCACGTGGACGCGGCGGAAGCCCTCCTTTTCGAGGAACCGCAATGACTTGCGCAAGTCGTTGCGCTGCCGCCGGATGACGTGCTCGCCGAAGTCGCGGTCCTCGCGGGCCTCGGTGCGCGCCACACAGACCTGTTCGGGCAGGTCGAGCACGATCGCCGTCGGCATGACGTCGTGCTCCTTCGCCAGCCTGAGCAGGCTCGCGCGCGAAGAGCGTTGCACGTTCGTCGCGTCGATGACCGTGACGCGGCCCGCCGCCAGGCGCTTCGCCGCGACGAAATGCAGCGCCTCGAAGGCGTCGCCGGTAGCCGACTGGTCGTTGTCGTCGTCGGACACCATCCCGCGGAAAGTGTCGCTGGACAGCACCTGCGTAGCCGCGAAATGCTCGCGGGCGAACGTCGACTTGCCGGAGCCGGAGGCGCCGACGAGCACGACGAGGGACATGTCCGGGATCGTGACCTTCATGCCGCGACCTCCTCTCGGCTGGTGAAGACCGCCATCTGGGTCGGCGGTCCTGATTGGTCGTCTTCCTGTCCCACCGGCAGGTACCGGACGTCGTAGCCGCGTCGCGACGCGACGCCGTCCGCCCACTCGCGGAACTGCTCGCGCGTCCACTCGAACCGGTGGTCCGCGTGCCGGAAACAGCCCTCCTCCAGGAACTCGAACAGCGGGTTGTACTCGGCGTTCGGGGTCGTGACGATCACCGTGCGCGGCCGCGCGACGGTGAAGACGGCGTGCTCCAGCGCGGGCAACCGTTCCTCGTCGACGTGCTCGATGACCTCCATCAGCACGGCGGCGTCGTAGCCCGCCAGCGACGGGTCGGCGTAGGTCAGCGCGGACTGGCGCAGCGTGAGCCGTCCGCGCTGGTGCTCGGGCAGCCTGCCCAGCTTGAGCCGTTTTTCGGCCAGGTCGAGCGCGCCGGCCGAGACGTCGAGACCGACGATCTCGGTGAAGGACCGCTCCTGCTGGAGCACGCGCAGCAGCGCGCCGCTCCCGCAGCCGAGGTCCAGTACGCGGTGCGCCCCTGCCGCGCGCAACGCCGCGAGCACACTGCCCTGACGCTGGACGGCGAGCGGCTGACGGCGTTCCTTCTCCTCGGGCGCTTCGTCGAGCGGCTCCTCGGGAAGATCGTCCAACTCGGACAGTCGTTCCATCGCGAAGTTGACGTACTCGCGGCGGCGTTCCAGATAGCGATTGGTGATGAGTTCGCGTTCCGGGTGTGTCGAGAGCCAGCCTTCACCGGCGCGAAGCAGCTTCTCGGCCTCGTCCTGCCCGACCCAGTAGTGCTTGTCGCCGTCAAGGGCGGGCAGCAGCACGTAGAGGTGGTTGAGCGCCTCGGACAGCTTGAGCGTGCCGGTGAGCCGTAAGTCGACATAGCGAGAAACCGCGTCCGGCAGCACCTCGGCGTCGAGGGCGATCGGCGTGGCCTCGACCTGCCAGCCCAGCGGCGCGAACAGCTTCTCGACGAGCTCGGGCCCGCCCCGGGAGACGAGCGAGGGCACGTGGATCTCGAGCGGGATCTCCTGCGTGACCAGCTCGGGACGCTTGTCGCAGCGGCCTGCCATGGCGGTGTTGAACACCGTGCGAAGGGCGACCGCGAGGTGCGACCCGGCGGCGTAGGGCCGGTCGTTCACGTACTGGGTGAGCGAGGTCCCGCCGCCCCGTACCAGCGCGATCGGGTCCATCTCCAGCAGCAGCGCAGCCGTGCAGAGCTCTTCCGAAGCCCGCGGGTAGAACACGTGCGTCGTCCCGGCCGCGAGCTCGAACGTCTGGGCCTTCTCCGGGTGTTTGTGCAGGAGAAAGCCCAGGTCCGTGGCGGGAACATGGGTGGTGGTGATCGTGAGTAGCACTCCCGCAGTGTGCCCTAGTGCGGCGGCGGGCACGCGCTGTTTTCGGTGCGTGCGACGCTAGGCACATGGCGAACCGACTCGCGTCCGCGACCAGTCCGTACCTGCTGCAGCACGCCGAGAACCCCGTCGACTGGTGGCAGTGGGGCGAAGAAGCGCTGGCCGAGGCGCGCCGCCGCAACGTGCCGATCCTGCTTTCCATCGGCTACGCGGCGTGTCACTGGTGTCACGTGATGGCCCACGAGTCCTTCGAGGACGAGGCCACGGCGACGCTGATGAACGCCAACTACGTCAACATCAAGGTCGACCGCGAGGAGCGGCCGGACATCGACGCGGTGTACATGGCCGCCACGCAGGCGATGACCGGCCAGGGCGGCTGGCCGATGACCTGTTTCCTGACCCCGGACGGTGAGCCGTTCCACTGCGGCACCTACTACCCGCCGACGCCGCGGCCGGGGATGCCGTCGTTCCCGCAGCTGCTCGTCGCGGCCGCCGAGGCGTGGACCGAGCGGCCCGACGAGCTGCGCGCGGGTGCCCAGCAGCTCATCACGCACCTGACCGAGCAGAGCGGCCCGCTGGCCGAGTCCGTTGTGGACGTCGCGGTGCTGGCCGAGGCCGTGGAGAAGCTGCGGGACGACGCCGACCCCGTGCACGGCGGTTTCGGCGGCGCGCCCAAGTTCCCGCCGTCGATGGCGCTGGAGTTCCTGCTGCGTCATCACGAGCGGACCGGGTCGGCGGAGGCGCTCGGCGTGGTCACCGACGCCGCCGAGGCGATGGCGCGCGGCGGGATCTACGACCAGCTCGCGGGCGGCTTCGCGCGGTACACGGTGGACGCGGGCTGGGTGGTCCCGCACTTCGAGAAGATGTTGTACGACAACGGTTTGCTGCTCCGTTTCTACGCGCACCTCGCCCGGCGCACCGGGTCTGCCACGGCGCTCCGGGTCACCGAGGGCACCGTTTCGTTCCTGGCCGAGGGCCTGCTGACCGAGCAGGGCGGCTTCGCGTCTTCGCTGGACGCGGACACCGACGGCGTCGAGGGCCTGACGTACGCCTGGACGCCCGCGCAGCTGCGTGAGGTGCTCGGTGACGAAGACGGCGAGTGGGCTGCTTTGTTGTTCAAGGTCACCAAGCAGGGGACCTTCGAAGAGGGCGCCTCCACGCTCCAGCTGCCGACGGATCCGACCGACGCCGAGCGGTTCGAGCGCGTTTCGTCCGCGCTGCTGGCGGCGCGGGCCGAGCGGCCGCAGCCCGGCCGGGACGACAAGGTCGTCGCGTCGTGGAACGGCCTGGCGATCACCGCGCTCGCCGAGGCGGGTGTCGCGTTCGGACGTCCACAGTGGATCGAACTGGGCCGTGGCGCCGCGGAGTTGTTGCTGGACCTGCACTTGGTGGACGGTCGCCTGCGCCGCAGCTCGCGCAACGGCGTCGTCGGCGAGGCGGCAGGCGTGCTGGAGGACTACGCGTGCTTCGCGGAGGGCCTGCTCGCGCTGCACCAGGCGACTGGCGAGCCGCGATGGCTGACGGAGGCGACAGCGTTGCTCGACGTCGCGCTGAAGCGGTTCGCGGTCGAGGGCGCGCCGGGGGCGTACCACGACACCGCGGACGACGCGGAGACGCTGGTCCAGCGCCCCGCCGACCCGACCGACAACGCGAGCCCTTCGGGTGCTTCGGCACTCGCCGAGGCCTTGCTGACGGCGTCCGCGCTGGCCGGGGCCGCACACGCGTCTCGTTACCGGGAAGCCGCTGAGCAGGCATTGAGCCGCGTCGGCCTGCTCGCTGGCCGCGCACCCCGCTTCGCCGGGCACTGGCTCGCGGTCGCCGAGGCCCTGCAGGCGGGCCCGGTGCAGGTCGCCGTCGTCGGCGAGCCCGCCGACGAACTCCGCACCGCGGCCGCCCGCGGGATCCACGGCGGCGGCATCGTCCTCGCGGGCGCCCCCAACGCCCCCGGCGTCCCCCTCCTCGCCGACCGCCCCCTGGTCGACGGCGCCCCGGCCGCCTACGTCTGCCGGGGCTATGTCTGCGACCGCCCCGTCACGACTTCGGCTGCTCTGTTTTTTGGCCGGCGCGCTCACGAACTCGCGCCGCCAGATCGCCCCTGACTATGTACGTAAGTGCGGGTTTGTCTTTAAGGGGGGCGACCTGCCGTCGCGAGTTGGGAGGCCCTGGCGGGCCTGAAAGAGGGCGCGCGGCGGTGAAGTCTCCCCTCGCAGAGCTCGCGGAGACGCTGTGCCTGGGGCAAACAGCGGTGGCTGGTTCTGGCTGGCCCGGTTGTCGTGGGCGGGTCTTGTAGAGGTCTGAATGCCTCTGAAGGCCACCTTGAGGGACTCTAGGTCCCTCAAGGTGGCCTTCAGAGGCTTTTGACGGTGGTTGCGGTTCCGCTGGGGGTGAACACGGGGTTAGGGAGGGTGTATTCGGCGTAGCGTTCGTAGTGTTGTAATCATGTAATCGTTGAGGTCAGGATGGTGGGTCGGATGGTTCGAGGTGGTTGGAAAGGCCGGGGCGGCTGGCAGCAGTCCGAGATTCCCCCGGCGGACGACGCGGCGGCCTGGTTCGCCGGGCGGCTCCCGGACGGCTGGTTCACCGGTGCGCCCGAGGTCACCGTCGACCGGGACGAGATCGTCCTCGTCGGGGAGCTCCCCGCGCTGACCGGCGAATTCGCCGACGACGCCGCGCGCGCCGCGGCCGAGGACGGGCGGATCAGCCGGTTCCGTGAGGACACCCGCGACGAGCGCATCGAGATCGCGCGCCAGGCCGAGCACCGCTACCAGCGCAAGGTCGCCTGGGGCGCCCGGCTCGGCGGTACCGAGGAGCTGTTCACCACGCTGTCCGCCCCGGTGATGACCCGGTTGCGGCAGCCGGAGCGGCTGGTGCTCGACACCCTGGTCAACGCCGGGGTGGCGCGCTCCCGCTCGGAGGCGCTGGCCTGGGCGGTGCGGCTGGTCGGGGAGCACGCCGACACCTGGCTCGCCGAGCTGCGTGAGGCCATGGGCAAGGTCGACGACCTCCGCACGAAGGGCCCGGAGCTGAGCTGAGTCCGAAGGGGGCAGAGCTGCCGCGGTGGCTTGATCTGTGCTGGCGACCTCGGTGATATCGATGGCAATATCGATGGCAAAGTCGAGGGCATGGACGAGGTTTACCGCGGCAGGCTGGCCGCCCTGGAGCGGACGTGGCAGGTCTGGGCCGAGACCGGCCGGAGCTTGACCGAAGACCAGTGGACGGCCGAATCCCGGTGCGTCGGCTGGGATGTGGCCGCACTGTACACGCACCATTCCCTGTTCCCGCTGACCCTGAGCGCTCCGCCGGGGTCGTCGGCCGAGCCGGACGGCGAGCCCGTTACAGCGGTGGAAGCCCTCCGGAGCTTCAATGCGCCGGAGGGTTTGGCGCACACGATGGCCGACGCCGTCGAGACCCGCGCGGTCGACGAAGCCGCTCAGCACACCAGGCAGGAACTGGCCGACGTCTACGGCGTTCACGGGCCCCGCGCGGTGGAGCGGCTGCGGGGGATCGACGCGGCCCGGCGCATGCGGTGGGGCTCCACCGGGCTGGTCGTCACCGTCGCGGAGGGGAGCCGGATGGTCCTGATGGAAGCGACCGTGCACCTCCTCGACGTCCAGCGTGCGCTGCGCCTGCCGCCGGACGTGCCGCCGGCGGCGCTCAGGGACACCGCGCTGCTGCTGGCCGAGCTCGCTCCGCCCGTCGACCTGATCGAGGCCGCGACCGGCCGCTCCCAGCGTTCCCCGCTGCCCGTGCTGCGGTAAAGGCCCTGGACCCGGTGGCCGGAAAACCCGTAGAGTGCTTATGTACCAACGACACGGTCCGTGCCGTGGCTCCGCCTTCGCGGCAACTCTGCACCCAGTGCGGGCAGAGGGCCTTCGACGTCAGCGGCTTGCCGAACTCGCACGTCCGCGGCCTGACCGTCACTAACTGCGGGTTCGCGGGCGTCTCGGACCCGGCCAGTAGCCTCAGGTACGTCGACGAGGTCAAGTTCACCAACGTCACCATCAACGGTAAACCTGCCTGATTCAGCCTGCGGTCCAGTGTGGAGTGCGGCAGTCTGGTTACCAGTGAGTAGTCAGCCTGCCTCACCCATTCGGAGGAGCCGTGGAAACCCCGCCTGTGCCCGCGAAGGTCGACCAGGACGCGGTGACCGCCGTCCTGGACGGACGCTGGAGCGAACTCCGCCGCGGGGTTCGCGCGCAGATGTCGGGCGAGCAGTTCCGCGACCCGGTCGACCTCGACATCGAGCCGCACCGCGCCCAGGTCCTCGAGCAGCTGCGCGAGCTCGCCCGCACGGACCGGCCCGGTCTCGGCTTCGACAAGGCGTACGGCGGCGGGAGCGACGTCGGCGGTTCGGTCATCGCGTTCGAGATGCTGGGCTTCGGCGATCTGTCACTGATGGTCAAGGCCGGCGTGCAGTGGGGCCTGTTCGGGGGAGCGGTGCAGCTACTGGGCACCGAGCGTCACCACGAGCGGTACCTGCGCCGGATCAAGGACGTCGACCTGCTCGGCTGTTTCGCGATGACCGAACACGGCCACGGCTCGGACGTCCAGCACCTGCGCACGACCGCGACCTACGCGCCCGGCAGGGGAGAGTTCGTCCTGCACAGCCCGGACGAGGGCGCGACCAAGGAGTACATCGGCAACGCCGCGCGCGACGGGCACCTGGCCGTGGTCTTCGCGCAGCTCGTCACGCAGGGCGAGTCGCGGGGCGTGCACGCGTTCCTGGTGCCGATCCGCGGTGAGGACGGCGAGCCCGCGCCCGGCGTGCGGATCGAGGACTGCGGGCGCAAGGCCGGGCTCAACGGCGTCGACAACGGCAGGCTGACGTTCACCCAGATGCGGGTACCCCGCGACGCGCTGCTCAACCGATTCGGTGACGTCGCCGAGGACGGTACGTATGCGAGCCCGATCGAGAGTGACGGCCGCCGGTTCTTCACGATGCTCGGCACGCTGATCCGAGGCCGGGTCAGCGTCGGCGGCAGCGCGGGCAGCGCGACGAAACGCGCACTCGCCCTCGCCGTCCGTTACGCCGAGTTGCGGCGGCAGTTCAGCAAACCGGACGGCGAGGAGGTCGTGATCCTCGACTACCTCGGCCACCAGCGGAAACTGCTGCCCGCGCTGGCGAAGACGTACGCGCTGCACTTCGCGCAGGAGGGACTGGTCGCCAAGCTGCACGACATCGCCCCCGACGCGCCCGAGGAGGAGCAGCGCGAGCTCGAGTCGTACGCGGCCGGGCTCAAGGCGGCGAACACCTGGCACGCGACCCACACGATCCAGGCCGCGCGCGAGGCCTGCGGCGGTTCGGGGTACCTGTCGGAGAACCTGCTGGCCGGGCTGAAAGCCGACACGGACGTCTTCACGACGTTCGAGGGTGACAACACCGTCCTCATGCAACTGGTCGCGAAAGGACTTCTGACCAGCTACAAGGAACACTTCGAGGACCTGAGCCCGCTCGCCACCGCGAGGTTCGTCGCCGAGCAGCTGGTCGGCGCGGTGATCGAGCGGACGGCCGCGCGCAAGGTCGTCGAGCGCCTCACCGAGGCCGACGACGGCGACGTCCTGTTCGACCGCGAGTGGCACCTGAAGCTGTTCGAAGACCGTGAGGAGCACGTCCTCGAAGGCGTCGCCAACCGGCTGCGCAAGGCGGGCAAGGACCCGTTCGGCGTCTTCAACGCGGCGCAGGACCACGTGCTGCGCGCGGGCCACGCCCACGTCGACCGCCTGGTGCTGGAGGCGTTCGTCGCCGCGATCGGCCGCTGCGAGGACGCCGAGGCGAAGGTACTGCTCGAGCGGGTGTGCGATCTCTACGCGCTGTCGAACATCGAGGCGGACCGCGCGTGGTTCCTGGAGCACGGCCGCCTCACCGCGGGCCGCTCCAAGGCGGTGATCGCGGCGGTGAACGCCCTCTGTGCCGACCTGCGCCCCCACGCGCGGACCCTGGTGGACGCGTTCGCGGTCCCCGAGCAGTTCCTGGCCGCGCCGATGCTGCGGCCCTGAGCCCGACTTGCCCCTGAAGGCCACCATGACGGCGTTTAACGCCGTCATGGTGGCCTTCAGGGACCTTCGGGTTCAGCCGGGGATGTCGAGGGCGGTGCCGTAGAGGCGGCTGACGTGGAGCCGGATGACGAGTCGACGCTCAGCGACCATGATCTCGAGGAACTCGGCCGGATCCGCCATCGGCGGCTGCATCGCGAGGATCTCCTGCCCTGCGGCGTCGCCTGGCACGGTAGTGACGTCGGACAGCTCGGCCTCGCCCTCGGCGACGACGAACGACAGGAAGTCCGGGCTGGAGACGTAGAGCGAGGTCTTGGGATTGGTGCGCAGTTGCTTGACCTTGATCCGGTCCGCGGTGGTCCCGATCCGGATGACCCGCTCCGCCGGGTCCCACTGGTAGGCAACGGTCGACAGGTGCGGGTGCCCGCTGCGCTTGTTCGTGGCGAGTGCGCCCATGACGCTTCCGGCGAGCAGCTTCTCGAGCTCGGCGTCCTGGAGCGTGCGGGGCGGCGGTCCGGAGTTCTTCGTGGTGGTCACGCTGTCCACCTTGGACGCCGGGTGTGTCCGGCGGAAGAGGGCACTTTCTTGTGCCAGGGGTAACAACCTTGTGTCTGTCCAGGTCAGGCGGATCATCCCGCGCAGCACGGCTGGGAACTACGTGAAGTGGACCGTTTTGGAGGTGGCGGGCTTGGCGAGGTTCCACACGGCTTCGAAGCTCTCGGAGTAGGTCTCGAGCAGGTCCCCGGCTGACAACCTGCGCAGGTGCAGCGACGGCGCGTGAGCCCCCCTGGAACCGCGTCTCGACGTTCCCCACGCCGATCAGCGGCCGGTAGGACACCAGGGCGTAGCGGATCCGCGCGGGTAACGTCCCGTCGCCGAGTTGCTCTTCCTTGCCACGCAAGGCCACGCTGATCCTCGTGCCCGTGGAGGCCTTGGCGGTCAAGTCTTTGATGAAGCGCGGGCGCTCGACCAGGAACAGTGCCTGGTGCTCAGGGGTGACGGAATCCGGCCACAGTAGGTCTCGGACTCGCGCGCCATGGCGGGGAGCTTGTGCCGGTGCTGTCCCGCTGTGCGGTGATCATGTCCCACGGCTTGCCGGAGATCGTTCCTGCAGTACATGTGCGGTGACTGTGTGTCTCACATAGACCGGGCGATCGTGGACCGGGAGCGCCGGTGCCGCCGTCAGGAGTAGACGGCCAGCCAGATCGCGATGTAGTGCGAGATCGCCGCCAGCACCGTGCAGGCGTGGAAGAACTCGTGGTAGCCGAAGGTGTTCGGCCAGTGGTTGGGCCATTTGGTCGCGTAGAAGATCGCGCCCGCGGTGTAGAACAGGCCGCCGACCGCGAGGAGGACCACCGCGGCGATACCCGCGTGGGAGGCGAGTTCGGGGAAGACGAAGACCGCGACCCAGCCCAGTGCGATGTAGATCGGGACGCCGACCCAGCGCGGCGCGTCCGGCCAGAGCATCTTGAGGGTGACGCCGCCGATCGCGCCGCCCCAGACCACGGCCAGGATGATGTAGCCCAGCGGCTGGGGCATCGCCAGCAGGGCGAACGGGGTGTACGTGCCCGCGATGAACAGGAAGATCATCGAGTGGTCGGCGCGTTTCATCCACTGGTACGCGCGGGGGCTCCAGAGCTTGCGGTGGTAGAGCGCGCTGACGCCGAACAGGCCGAGGATCGTCAGGCCGTAGATCGAGGTCGCCAGCGCGGCCCTGGCCGAAACCGTCGATGCCGCCAGGCTGATCAGGCTGGCGGCCCCCGCGAGGGCGCCGAAGAAAGTCCAGAAGTGGAGGTGGCCCCGCATCCGCGGGCGGGTGTCCACCACGGGCGTCGAGCCGGACGGCTGGGGTTCGGTCGCTACGCTCACTCTTCCAGGTTACGGCAGCGTAGGTTTTTGGCCAGTGTTCGTGGCGCGTCGCACCCCTTCCCGCCGGGTGCGTACCCTCCGTTGACGTGAGTGTCCGGTCCTTTCTGTCCGACGTCCTGTACAGCGCCTACGGGCGGCGGCTGATCCAGCAGGCCGCCGGCAAGCATCCACGTCATATCGCGATCATGCTCGACGGCAATCGGCGGTGGGCCCGTGAAGCCGGGTTCAGCGACGTCGCCGACGGGCACCGCGCGGGCGCGAAGAAGATCGCCGACTTCCTGAGCTGGTGCCGCGAGGCCGAGGTCGAGGTGGTCACCATGTGGCTGCTGTCGACCGACAACCTCGGCCGGGCGCCCGAGGAGCTCAGCCCGCTGCTCAAGATCATCACCGATGTCACCGACGAGCTGGCCGGGCCGGAGACGCCCTGGCGGCTGCGGATCGTCGGCGCGCTCGACCTGCTGCCCGCCGAAGTCTCGGCCAGCCTGACCGCCGCGGCCGCCCGCACCGAGGACCGGACGGGCATGGAGGTCAACATCGCCGTCGGTTACGGCGGACGGCAGGAGATCGCCGACGCCGTGCGCAAGCTGCTGCTGCAGCACGCCGACGAGGGCACGACGATCTACGAGCTGGCGAAGATCCTCGACGTCGACCACATCTCCGAGCACATGTACACCTCCGGCCAGCCGGACCCTGATCTGATCATCCGGACCTCCGGTGAGCAGCGGCTTTCCGGATTCCTGTTGTGGCAGTCGGCGCATTCGGAGTTCTGGTTCACCGAGGCCTTCTGGCCCGCGTTCCGCCGGGTCGACTTCCTGCGGGCCATGCGTGACTATGCCTGGCGGCACCGGCGCTTCGGCGGCTGACACCATCGGGTGGGAACCTCCTATACCTGCTCACGCAGTGTCACGGTTGCTCAGGGTGTGTTTCAGGAGATCGACAGTGAGATGACGGTTTGGCGAATCACCTGTGTGGCTGCCTGCACGAACCGCCGGACGCAGGTAACTTCCGAAGTGAGGGTCAGCGTCCCATGCGGACCCTCACGGGAGGCCCTGGTCGTGGCTGTTGCGGAACGAACGGTTGAACCGTTCATGAAGCGCACGAGGGGGCCGGCACCCGGCCCTCGTGGCCGCGTGAGCTGACGCACCAGCGTCAGCCAGAGCGGACCAGCCAGGGAGGATGCCCGGCCCAGCGAGTGCGGGCGTGGTGCCACGCCCACGAGGGAGATGCCGTCGTGACTGCGCAGCGTTCACCCCGTAAGGCCTCCTCTGGCCGCTCTTCGACCGGTGCCACTGGCACTGAGAAAGCCTCGATCTCGCCCGATCCACAGCGCGCCACCTACGTTCTCGACACTTCGGTTCTGCTGTCCGACCCCTGGTCGGTGACCCGATTCGCCGAGCACGCCGTCGTGCTTCCGCTGGTCGTCATCAGTGAACTGGAGGCGAAACGTCACCATCCCGAACTGGGCTGGTTCGCTCGCGAAGCTCTTCGCATGCTCGACGACCTGCGCCGGCAATACGGCAGGCTCGACGCGCCGATCCCGATCGGCGAGCACGGCGGGACGCTCCAGGTAGAGCTGAACCACTCGGACCCCACGGTCCTGCCGGTGGGCTTCCGCACCGACTCCAACGACCACCGCATCCTGGCCTGCGCGCTGAACCTGGCGGCGGAACTGCCTTCGGTCACGCTGGTCACCAAGGACATCCCGCTGCGGGTCAAGGCGGGTGCCGTGGGGTTGGACGCGGACGAGTACCGCGCGCAGGACGTCACGCCGTCCGGTTTCACCGGGATGGCGGACGTGGACGTCCAGCAGGACATGGTCGACGCGCTGTTCTCGGGCAGCACGGTCGACCCGGCGGAGTTCGGGCTGCCGGAGATCGGTGAGCTGCCCTGTCACACGGGGCTGCGGCTGCTGGCGGGGAGTTCGAGCGGGCTGGGACGGGTGACCGCGGACAAGCGGATCCGGCTGGTGCGGGGCGATCGTGAGGCGTTCGGGCTGCGCGGCCGCTCGGCCGAGCAGCGCGTGGCGCTGGACCTGCTGCTGGACCCGGACGTCGGCATCGTCTCGCTGGGCGGACGAGCCGGGACGGGGAAGTCGGCGCTGGCGCTGTGCGCGGGCCTCGAGTCGGTGATGGAGCGCCGCGCGCACCGCAAGGTCGTGGTGTTCCGGCCGGTGTACGCGGTCGGCGGGCAGGACCTCGGCTACCTTCCCGGCTCCGAGAGCGAGAAGATGTCGCCCTGGGCGCAGGCGGTGTTCGACACCCTGGGCTCGCTGGTCAGCCAGGCCGTGCTGGACGAGGTGTTCGACCGCGGGATGCTCGAGGTGCTGCCGTTGACGCACATCCGCGGCCGCTCGCTGCACGACACGTTCGTCATCGTGGACGAGGCACAGTCACTGGAGCGCAACGTGCTCCTGACCGTGCTCTCACGTCTCGGCACGGCTTCGCGGGTGGTCCTCACCCACGACGTCGCACAGCGCGACAACCTGCGGGTCGGGCGGCATGACGGCGTCTCGGCGGTGATCGAGAAGCTGAAGGGTCACCCGCTGTTCGCGCACGTCACGCTGACGCGGTCCGAGCGCTCTCCGATCGCCGCGCTGGTTACGGAGATGCTGGAGGACCACGGGTAGGCCCTCGGAAGTGTCATGAAAGGGTCTTTCAGGGCAATTTTTGCCCTGAAAGACCCTTTCATGACACGTGGGAGAGCTACCAGCCCGCGGGCAGGGGCCTTCCCTCCGCGAATCCCGCCGCGGACTGCACGCCGAGGACCGCGCGCTCGTGGAACTCCTCGAGCGTGCGGGCCCCGGCGTAGGTGCAGGCCGAGCGGACGCCGGAACCGATCGAGTCGAGCAGGTCCTCGACGCCGGGGCGCGCCGGGTCGAGGGCCATGCGCGAGGCCGAGATGCCCTCCTCGAACAGGCCCTTGCGGGCGCGGTCGAAGGCGTTGTCCGTGCGCGTCCGTGCGCCGACGGCGCGCTTCGACGCCATGCCAAACGACTCTTTGTACGGGCGGCCCTGCTCGTCGTAACGCAGGTCGCCGGGGGATTCGTGGGTGCCGGCGAACCAGGAGCCGACCATCGCGGCCGACGCGCCCGCGGCCATCGCCAGCGCGATGTCGCGGGGGTGGCGGACGCCGCCGTCGGCCCAGACGTGCTTGCCGAGTTCACGGGCCGCGGTGGCGCATTCGGCGACCGCGGAGAACTGGGGGCGGCCGACGCCGGTCATCATCCGCGTCGTACACATCGCGCCGGGCCCGACGCCGATCTTGACCACGTCGGCGCCCGCCTGGATGAGGTCGCGCGTGCCCTCGGCGGTCACGACGTTGCCCGCGACCACCGGGACCTGCGGCGAGACGGATCGCACGGCCTTCAGCGCGGCGATCATTTTCTCCTGGTGCCCGTGCGCGGTGTCGACCACGAGGACGTCGACACCGGCGGCCAGCACGGCCTCGGCCTTCGCCGCGACGTCGCCGTTCACGCCCACCGCGGCGGCGACCCGGAGCTGCCCGGCGGCGTCGACGGCCGGGGTGTAGATGTCCGCGCGCAACGCGCCGACCGCGGTCATCACGCCCGCGAGGCGGCCGTCGGCGTCGAGGCCCAGCGCGAGCCGGGCGCCGTGGGCGTGCAGCTGCTCGAAGACCTCACGCGGCGCGGTGTCCAGCGGGACCGCGACCAGCGCGGGCTCGGCGACGTCCGCGAGGCGGGCGAAGCGGTCTACGCCGTTGCAGGCAGCTTCGTCGACGATGCCGACGGGCCTGCCTTCGCCGTCGACGACCACGACGGCACCGTGGGCGCGTTTGCCGACCAGGTTCAGCGCGTCGGCGACGGCGTCACCACCGGTCAGCACGAGCGGCGTGTCCCACACGGTGTGGCGGCTCTTCACCCAGCTGATGATGTCGGCGACGGCGGCGGTGTCGACGTCCTGCGGGAGCACCACCAGCCCGCCGCGGCGGGCCACCGTCTCGGCCATGCGGCGGCCGGCGACGGCCGTCATATTGGCCACCACGATGGGGATCGTCGCGCCGGTACCGTCCACAGTGGACAGGTCGACGTCGAAGCGGGACTCCACGTCCGAGCGGTTCGGCAGCAGGAACACGTCGTCGTAGGTCAGGTCATGAGCGGGTCGATGCCCATCCAGAAAGCGCACGAGTCCCCAGGGTAGCCGCATGGGAGACTGAGGGCATGACCGACCGGGATCGTGACGACGACGGCCGCGCCCGCAACGCCCGCCCCCGCGACGGACTCGGCAGGCCGCTGCCCTACGGCGCCGAAGGGGTCGAGCGGGCACCGGAGGGCGTCGTGCGCACACCGGCGGACTCCCTCGCCGAGGCGCAACGCCTGCTCGACGAGGGCAAACCGTTCCATGCGCACGAAGTCCTCGAGGATGCCTGGAAGTCGGCGGACGGGCCCGAGCGGGAGCTCTGGCGCGGACTGGCGCAGCTCGCGGTCGGTCTCACGCACGCCTTCCGGGGGAACGGGACGGGCGCGGCCGCGCTGCTGGAGCGGGGCGCGGAGAACGTCGAGCCGTTCCGGGAGTCGCCGCCGTACGGCATCGACGTCGCCGGGCTGCAGGCCTGGGCGCGGTCCCTGGCGGACGAGGCGAAAGTGCGGGCCCGGGTGGAGCCGGTGGTGCCGCGGCTGGCCGGGTGAGACCTCGCTTACGGAGCTGGTGACTAGTCCCAATCCTTCGAGGCCGTCTTCTCGGCGCCGATGGTGGTGCTCTCGCCGTGCCCGGTGCGCACACTCGTGGCCTCGGGGAGGGCGAAAAGCTTCTCCCTGATGGACTTCACGATCGTCGGATAGTCCGAATAGGACCGTCCGGTGGCGCCGGGGCCGCCGTGGAACAGGGTGTCCCCGGTGAACACCACGCCGAGGCTCTCGGCGTAGAGGCAGACCGCGCCGGGCGCGTGGCCGGGGGTGTGGATGACCCGCAGTTCGGTGCCCGCGACGGTCACCTTCTGCCCGTCGGTGAGTTCGCCGTCGGGTGCGCGGTCCGGATGGGTCAGGTCCCAGACGACGCGGTCCTCGGGGTGCAGCAGGATCGGCGCGCCCGTGCGTTTCGCCAGTTCCGGCGCGGCGTTGACGTGGTCGTTGTGTCCGTGGGTGCTGACGATGGCCCTGACCTGGCGGTCACCGACGATGTCCGCGATCGCCGCCGCGTCGTGGGCGGCGTCGATCACCAGCACCTCGTTCTCGTCACCCACGATCCAGACGTTGTTGTCGACTTCCCAGCTGCCACCGTCGAGCTCGAACACGCCCGAGGTGACCAGGTTCTGCACAATCGCCGTCATGCCCCGACCTTAACGACCAGCTTCCGGACCTGCTGACATACCGCCGGTATCTACTTTCAGGTAGTATTACCGCCGGTAAGGTGACCTGCGGCGACGGGAACGCGATGACGCTCACGCAAGACCTCCTGGCCGAGCCCTTCAAGCTGCGGTGCGGGGCGGTGCTGCCGCACCGGCTCGCCAAATCGGCGCTGAGCGAGCAGCTGGGCGACCGACGCAACAACCCGAGTCCCGAGCTCATTGAGCTGTACCGGACGTGGGCGCGCGGCGGCGCGGGCGCGCTGTTCACCGGCAATGTCATGGTCGATCCGGCGGCGCTGGGCGAACCGCGCAACGTCGCGCTGCCCGCCGAGCCGGACCCCGGCGCGTACCGGCAGTGGGCGGCCGCGACCGGCGGCACCGACGCCCAGCTGTGGGTCCAGCTCAACCACCCCGGCAGGCAGAGCCCGCGCTTCCTGTCCCGGCAGCCTGTCGCGCCCTCGGCTGTCCCGTTCGGCGACCGCGGCATCCGCTCGGTGTTCGCGACGCCCCGCGCGCTCACCGGTGTCGAAATCGAGGCGATCATCGAGCGGTTCGCGCTGGCCGCGCGCACGTTCGTCGACGCGGGCTTCACCGGCGTCCAGCTGCACGGCGCCCACGGTTACCTGATCTCGCAGTTCCTTTCGCCGCTGACCAACCTGCGCACCGACGAGTGGGGTGGCGACGCCGAAGGCCGCCGCCGGTTCCTGCTCACCCTGGTCCGGCGGGTCCGTGCGGAGGTCGGCGACGCGGTCCCGCTGTCGGTCAAGCTCAACAGCGCCGACTTCCAGCGCGGCGGCTTCGACGAGGGCGAGTCGCTTCGCGTCGTCCGTGAGCTGGGGGAATCCGGTCTCGACCTGCTGGAGATCTCCGGCGGCACCTATGAGAAGGCCGCGATGATGGGTTCCGGTCGCGCCAGCACGGTCAGCCGCGAGGCCTATTTCCTGGATTACGCCGCCAAAGCCCGTCAGGTCAGTGACGTCGCGCTGATGGTCACCGGCGGGTTCACCACGGCCGCCGGGATGGCAGCGGCACTGGACTCCGGCGCGCTGGACGTCGTCGGGCTCGGGCGGCCCGTGATCGTCGACCCCGGGTTGCCGGGGCGCCTGCTGGCCGGTGAGGACGTGCGCGCCGAGCGGCTGTGCCCGCGGACCGGCATCCGGCTGGCCGACAGCCTGCTCGAGATCCAATGGCACACCCAGCAGATGCACCGGGTCGCGGCGGGCAGGCCGGTGGACCGCCGACGCGGCGCGCTGCGCACGCTCGCGTTCGGCGCGGCGGCCGATCCGGTCAACGCGTTCAGGCGGGTTCGGGCCTGACGGTTCGGTTGGCGAGGACGCGGTCGAGCAGCAGGGCGCCGGAGGCCAGGGCGGTGAACAGGACGGCGACGAGCAGGCAGTTCAGCACGACCCGGCCGTAGCCGAGGGCCTGCGCGTCGAGGAACGGGTACGGGTAGTAGTCGTCGATCGCGCCCCGGACCAGCGTGAACGCGAGCCAGATCAGCGGGAACGCCGTCGAGAGCCCGACTACGCGCCAGGTGAGCGCGCCGCGCGGGCCGAACAACAGCCAGCCCAGCACGCAGAGGATCGGCGACACCTTGTGCAGCATCGTGTCGGCGAACGCGGCCGCGCCGCTGAGGTGGTAGAGCCCGGCCAGCGCGACCTGGTAGACGATGCCGGTCACCGCGATGCCGACGAGCGCGTCGAGCCGCAGCACCCGGAACAGCGTCGACGGCCGGGTCAGGCCGAGCGCCAGCAACAGGCAGGTCCCACCGACCAGCAGATTCGAGTCGATGGTGAAGAAACAGAGCAGGTTCGCCAGCCGCCCGGCCACGGCGTCGAACAGGCCCTCGGTGGTGTCCGCCGTCGACACGACCTGGACGACCAGGCCGGTCAGCACCACCAGCGCGGTCACCGCGAACCAGCCGCGCGCGATCTTCGGATTGACCATTTCGGTAACCGTACGGACGGAGCAGCCAGCTCGCCTGCCGATGCCGCCCACCCCACCGCCCGAGCCCCAAACGGGAGCAAGGGACCTTTGCTAGCGTTCCAACGTGCACGAGGTAATCGTGTGCGAGGAGACGATAGCAAAGGTCCCTTGCTCCTATTTTGGCTAGCGGACGGCCTTGACCAGGGCCGGGACGAAGACCGAGGCGTCGAGCGTGCCCCAGCCGGTGGCCACGTCGAAGCCCTTCGCGGCAGTGAAGCCGACGACGCCGTCTTGGCTGTTGTCGCCGGTCACGACGTCGATGATGCCCGCCTTGGCGCCCTGCGGGCCGAGCTTCGTGTACAGGGCCGGGTTGATCTGGCCGAGCTTGCCGTGGTTGGCCTGCACGGCGAGGGCGAGCACGCCCGCGAACAGCGGCGCGGACTGCGAAGTGCCCTGGACGCCTTCCATGCTGATGTCCGGGAACGAGCGCATCGTGCTGCCGGTGATCTTCTTGACGCCGTTCTGCCATGACGGGCGGGCGTACGTCTTGGAGAAGCCCGCGCCCTCGGAGAAGCCGTTTTCGGCGACGTTCACCACGTCGTCGGGCTTGGTGCGGGCGCCGGTGGCGTCCAGGTGCAGCTGGGTGCCGCCCAGGGTGGTGACCCGCGGGTCACTCGCCGGCCAGCTGGCGACCCGGTACGGGTAGTTGCCGGGGCCGTAGAGGTAGCCGCCGGTCGGGCCGTCGTCGCCGGAGGAGGCGACCATGGTGATCCCGGCCTTGCTCGCGCGGTCCAGCGCCGGGTCGAGGGTCTTGATCGAGTCGAACGACGGGAAGTTCTCCTCCGTCGTGCCGAAGCTCATCGAAATGACGTCGACGAGCTTGTGCTCGGTCATGTAGTCGACCGCGTGCATCATCTCGGGCAGCCCGGTGAAGCCCTGCGTCTCGGCCACCGGGGTCGCCGCGACGACGATCTTCGCGTTCGGCGCCATCGCGTGCATCATCGTCACGTCGAGGTCGGTCTCGCCGCCCCAGCCCTGGCAGGTCGCGGTGTCGACGCCGGGGTCGGTGCAGGCCGGGACCGGGCCCGAGGGCTGGATGACCTCGAGGTTCGCCGGCGGCAGGCCGTGGTTGCGCGAGTAGGTGTCGAGCACCTGCTTGACCTTGTCGTCGCCGAACGAGACCAGGGTCGCGACCGTGCTGCCCGCGCCGGTGATCCCGGAGTTCCAGAGCTTCGTCGCGTTGTAGGCGGTGCTTTCCTTCGGCAACGTGGCCATCGCCGCTTCCAGCTTCGCCACCCGCTGCTCGACCGTCTTCGCGCCGGCGAACGACTGCGCGGCCGCCGAGAAGTGGTGCTTCGACGGCGGGTGCGGGGCGGTCGGCGCCGGTGCGGCACCCGCGGGGGCGGCGAACGCCGTCACCAGCAGGGTGGCGCTCGCGAGCAGCGTCGTGGCCACCGCCGGCCGTCGAACAGCCAGAGGCACGCGGAAAGTCATACTTGTCTCCCAGTTTTTTCGGCGAAATGGAGAAAGCTCCAGCGTCACTCTCATCCATCGCCGAGTCCGGGAACATCGACTTTCGTCTGGCCTTTGACCGCGGGTGAGCCAAAAACGGCGGCAATGTCCCAATTGACGTTTTTGCGGGCCAGGTCTTTCTCCTTCTCCTCAGGGGATTTCGGGCCGCCTGCCGTGGAGCAGACCTCGCACGGTTTCGATCGTGTCCGCTTCGGCCGCTTCTTTGTCCGGGCGATATCGGACAACCCTCGCGAAGCGCAGCGCGAGCCCGCCGGGGTAGCGCGTGCTCACCTGGGCGCCGTCCAGCTCGATTTCGACGACCAGCTCCGGGCGCACCCGGACCGCCCAGTCCGTCCGGCTCGTCTCGATCTCCTGGAAGCGGGCGGTCTGCCAGGCCAGCAGCTCGTCGGTGAGGCCCTTGAACGTCTTGCCCACCATGATCGGCGGCCCGCCGTCGGGATCGCGGGCGCCCAGATGCAGGTTCGACAGCGTGCCGGTGCGCCGCCCGTGCCCCCATTCGGCGGCGAGCACCACCAGGTCGATCGTGTGCACCGGCTTGACCTTCAGCCACGCGCGCCCGCGCCGCCCCGCCGCGTACGGCGCGTCGAGCGCTTTGACCATGACGCCCTCGTGCCCGGCGGCCATCGCGGCCGCCAGCACCGACTCCGCGCTCGGCGGGTTCACCTCGCCGGGGATGACGTGCTCGCCCGCGACCTTGTGCAGGGCCTCGTTGCGCTCGGACAACGGCGCGTCCAGCAGGTCGACGCCGTCGAGGTGCAGGCAGTCGAAGAAGTACGGCCGCAGCAGCAGCGCGCGGACCTGCTCCTCCCGGGTGCTGCCGAACCGGCTCATCGTCTCCTGGAACGGCCGGGGCCGCCCCTCATCGGTCAGCGCCAGGGTTTCCCCGTCGAGCACCACCGACTCGCACGGCAGCGCCCGCACGAGCTCCACCAGCTCCGCGACGCTTCCGGTGATCTCGCGCAGCGTGCGGGTGTACACGTGCACGACGTCGCCCTCGCGGTGGACCTGGATCCGGGCCCCGTCCATCTTTTACTCGACCAGCGCGTTCGCGTGCTCGCCGACGGCTTCGGCCAGCGACTCCGCCGGTGAGGCGAGCATCGGCCGCAGCGGACGGCCGAGCTGCAGCCGGAACGCGGCCAGCCGCTCGCTCCCACCGGCCATCGCCGCGAGCGCGGTGACCGGCAGCTGCCCGGACAGCATGAACGCGCGCCGCACTTCCTCGGCCGGGACCGCCGCGGCCGCGGCCACCGCGTCGAGCATCACGCCCTCCAACGCACCCTGCCGAAGCTCGCCGGTCAGCAACCGGAACAGAAAGCGCTGCTCCTCCTCCGTCGCCTTCGCGAACAGCTCGCGCAGCGCCTCGCTTCGTCGTTTGGCCGACCCGGCCCCGGCCGCCGCGCCGACCTCGCCCAGCGCCGCGTCCACCTCGGCCACCGTGACCGCCGCGCCCGCGGCGGGAGGTGCGTCGAGGTCGGCCAGGGTCCGCCAGCCCGTGCCGATGCGGCCCTGCGTCGGCTGGCCGGTCAGGAACGCGACCACGGCGGGCAGCTCCGTCTCGTCCGCGGCGCGCAGCAGCTCGGCCAGGGTGGCGATCTTCGCCTTCCTGGACCGGGTGGCGGCCAGCTCGGTGGACGCTGTCACGACTGCTGCGAGCAACATGAGGACATCATGCGGGCAGGGTCCGACAGTTTCGCGTCGGGCAGTCAGCCGACGGCCGCCATCTGGGCCACGGCCGCCCGCAGCCGCTCCGGCGGCAGCGCCGCGTAGCCGAGCACCAGCCCGGGAAACGGTGCCCTGCCAGGGCTGTGCGTGTACAGCGACAGGGCAGGGGCGTTGATGCCGCGCGTGGCGAGTTCAGCTTGCAGCGCAAGGTCGTCGGTACCCGCCGGGAGCCGGATGACCACGTGCAGCCCGGCCGCGATGCCGATCGGCCGCCAGCGCGGCAGCTGCGTCGCGAGCGCTTCGAGCAGGGCGTCGCGCCGCTGGCGGTAGAGGCGGCGGGTGCGGCGCAGGTGCCGGTCGTAACCACCCGAACGAATGAGCCGCGCGAGCGCGGACTGCGGCAGCGGCGCGCACCCGAGGTCGTGCAGGTGCTTGTTCTCGACGATCCTCGCGCGCAGCTTGGCGGGCGGGATCAGCCAGCCGATGCGCAATGCGGGCGCGAGAACTTTGCTGACGCTGCCGATGTAGGCGACCCGATCCGGCGCGAGCGCGCGCAGGGCGCCGAGCGCGGGCCGGTCGTAGCGGTGTTCGGCGTCGTAGTCGTCCTCGATGACCAGCCCGCCGGTCTGTCTTGCCCAGGCCAGCAGCTCGCGGCGTCGGTCCGGATGCAGCGCGACGCCCAGCGGGAACTGGTGCGCCGAACTGACCACGACCGCCTGACAGTCCGAAGTGGACAGAGCGGAGACGACGATGCCGTGTTCGTCCACCGGCACGCCGACCGGCTGCAGTCCCTGGCGGAGGAGCAGGTCGGCCTGGCCGCGGTGGCTGGGGTTCTCCACGGCGATCCGGAGCAGCCCCCGCGTGCAGAGATCCTTGGCCAGCAGGGAAAGCGCTTCGGCGGCACCGCTGGTGATCACCAGCTCACCCGCTGTGGTGGGCAGTGCCCGGACGCGGCCGAGGTAGGCGGCGAGTTCGGCGCGCAGCACCGGCTGGCCCGCCGGGTCCGGGTAGCCGAGGGCCGAATCGGGGGTGTCGGCCAGTGCTTCCCGTTCCGCGGCAAGCCATTCGGCGCGGGGGAAGGCGGCCAGCGCGGGAAGTCCGGGGCGTAGGTTGTATGACCAGTGCTCGTCCGCGGGCGGCGGGGCGGCGGCCGGGGTGTCACCTTGGTCCAGCCTCGCCACCCGCGTGCCGGAGCCGCGTTTGCTCAGCAGGTAACCCTCGGCGACGAGCTGTTCGTACATCGCGGTGACCGTGCCGCGGGCCAGCCCTAGCTGGCCGGCGAGGTCGCGTGACGACGGCAGCCGCGTGTCCGCGGTGAGGTGCCTCGAACGGATGGCCTCGCGCAGCGCCGCTTCGGCCGCCTTGCCCGGCCGTCCGCCGCCGGCGGACATCGCGGGCAGGAGCAGTTCGTGCAAAGTGGCCCAGTCACCATCCATGCCGGGCCACGTTACACCTGGTCCACTCTTGTCACACCGGCTTTCTCAGGAAAGTTCCGAGCGGACCTCCGGCTCGGCGATCCAGCTGGCCAGCAGGCGTAAAGCGCGTTCGCTGGCCGAGCCCGGCTGCGCGGTGTAGATGACCAGCCCCTGGTCGGGGTCGTCGGGCAGGCGCAGGGTCTCGTAGTGCAGCACGAGCTCACCCACGATCGGGTTCATCATGATCTTGACCGCGTGTGCCTTCTCGCGCACCGAATGGCCCGCCCACAGCTTCCGGAACTCAGCGCTGCCCAGCGAAAGCTCGCCGACCAGCTGGGCGAGGCGCGGGTCGTCGGCGTACCGCCCGCTCTCCGAGCGCAGGTTCGCGACGACCTCCTTGGCCACGCTTTCCCACTCCGGGTGCAGGTCACGGGCTCGCGGGTCGAGGAAGAACAGCTTCGCGATGTTGCGCTCGGCGGGCTCCGCGGTGCCGAAGTCGAAGCTGAGCGTGCCGCCGAGTTTGTTCCAGGCGAGCACGTCGAGGTAGCGGCCGAACACGAACGCGGGCGCCTGGATGGCGTCGAGCATGAGCTGCAGCTCCGGCCTGGTCCGCTGCGGCTTCGGGCGCGGCGCGCGGTTGCGTTTCGGCGCGGCGAGATTGCGGAGGTACGCCTCCTCGTCGGTGTGCAGCCGCAGCGCGCGGCCGAGCGCGCCGAGCACCGAATCGGAGATGGTGCCGGCGCGGCCCTGTTCGAGGCGGGTGTAGTAATCGACGCTGATCCCGGCCAGCTGCGCCAACTCCTCGCGGCGCAGGCCCGCCACGCGCCGCTGGGTGGCGCCGGTGGGCAGGCCGAAGTCCTCGGGATCGAGTGCGGCGCGGCGCGCCTTCAGGAACGTTCCCAGCTCCGCGGTGTCGCTCATGCCTTCGAGTATCCCGTGTTCGGCCGCCGCCCTGCCTGGTACTGGCGGACCCAGGTTGCGGGTGGCCTGGTCCGATCGTGCGGACGCCAGCACTGTGGGTCTCACGGACGAGCGAGCTGGGAGAACACAATGCAGCGACGAATTCTGGGTGGAACGGGCATTTCCGTCAGTGAGCTGGCCTTCGGCGGGATGATGCTCGGCTCCTGGGGGAACCCGGACCACGAGGACGGCATCCGCATGGTGCACGCCGCGCTCGACCGCGGCATCAACTTCGTGGACACCGCGGACATGTACTCGGCCGGCGAGAACGAGCGGATCATCGGCAAGGCGCTCAAGGGCCGCCGCGACGACGTAGTGCTGGCCACCAAGGGACATTTCCCGATGGGCCCGGACGCCAACCAGGGCGGCAACTCCCGCCGCTGGCTGACCCGCGCGCTCGACGACAGCCTGCGCCGCCTCGACACGGACTACGTCGACCTCTATCAGATCCACCGGCCCGACGCGACGACGGACATCGACGAGACGCTGTCGGTGCTGTCCGATTTCGTGCGGGCGGGCAAGGTGCGCGTGGCAGGCTCGTCGATGCTCCCGGCGGAGCAGATCGTGGAGGCGCAGTGGGTCGCGGAAAAGCGCGGCCACGTGCGGTTCCGCACCGAGCAGCCGCCGTACTCGATCTTCAACCGCGCGATCGAGTCCGCCGTGCTGCCGACGACGCTGAAGTACGGGATGGGCGTGCTCACCTGGAGCCCGCTGGCCAGCGGCTGGCTGTCCGGCCGGTACGACAAGGCGTCCGATGTGGACCTTTCGGTCGGGCGGCGGCTCCTGCAGGCGCACAAGTTCGACCCCGCGCTGCCGGCGAACGCGGCCAAGCTGGTGGCGGTGGCCGAGCTGAAGAAGCTGGCCGCGGAGCTCGGCAGGCCGCTGACCCACGTGGCGCTGGCGTTCGTGCGGGCGCATCCGGGCGTCACCTCGGCGATCATCGGGCCGCGGACCCCGGAACAGCTCGCCGACCTGCTGGCGGGCACCGATCTCGTGCTCGACGCCGGTGCGCTCGACCGGATCGACGCGATCGTCCCGCCGGGCACCGACCTCAACAGGTTCGACGCCGACTGGGCCCCGCCGGCGCTGACCGACCCGGCCTTGCGACGCCGGTAAGTGGTCCAGTTCCAGAGTGCTTCGGTGGTCCTTCCGAGTGGTCCACCATGAAGGCAGGCTGGGGCCATGAACAAGGGAGTGCTGGCCGGGATTTCGACCTCGGTGATCGTGGGCGGTTCGGTGCCGGTGACGGGAATGCTGAACGACTATCCGCTGCTCACCGGTCAGGCGCTGCGCTACGCGCTCGGCGGATTGCTGCTGCTGGCCTGGGCACGGCTGGGGCGGCGCCCGTTGCCCCGGCCGCGACTGCGTGACGTCCCGACGTTGTTCGCGCTCGCCGCGACCGGGATGGTCGGCTTCCAGGCGTGCCTGCTGCTCGCGCAGCGCTACGCCGAGCCGGGCCTGGTCGCGGCGATGCTCGGGGGAAGCCCGCTCGTGCTGGCGCTCGGCGCACCCCTGATGGCCGGGCGGCGGCCGTCGGCGGCACCCGTGGTGGGGGCCGTCTTCGCCGCGGCGGGGATCGCCCTGCTGTCCGGCGGGGGAGCGGCTCACGGGCCAGGGCTCCTGCTCGCCGCGGGGGCGACGTTGTGCGAAGCGTGCTTCACGCTGCTGGCCGTCGGGCTGGTGTCGCGGCTCGGGCCGCTGGCGACGTCGACCTGGAGCTGCTGGGCGGCCGCGATCGGGGCCGCGCTGATCGGGACCGTGGCCGATCCCGCCGGGGCCTGGCAGATGCCTGACGCGCGGCAACTCGGCGCTCTGCTGGTGCTCGCGGTCGTGGTGACGGCCGTGGCGTTCTGCTTCTGGTACTCGGCGGTGTCGGCGCTGGGGGCCGATCGTGCCGGGGTGCTCATCGGCCTGATGCCGGTGGCCGGGCTGGCCGTGTCACTCCTGCTGGGGGTGCAGGAGTTCCGGCCGGTGCAGCTCGCCGGGGTGGGGCTGGTGTCGCTGGGGGTGGCGGCCGGGCTCCGGCTCCGGGGTCTCGAGTGTCATGAAAGGGTCTTTCCGGACAAAAATTGCCTGGAAAGACCCTTTCATGACACTTCGGAGCGGGGAGCTACTTGCCGCCGCGCGCCATCCGCAGGACGTCCAGTGCCTCGTCGAGCTGGGCCTCGGTCAGCTTCCCGCCCGACACCAGGCCGCGCTCGATGACGACCTCGCGGATCGTCTTCAGCTCCTTCAGAGCCTGCTTCGCCACGGCCGCGGCCTCTTCGTAGCCGATGTAGGAGTTCAGCGGCGTGACGATCGACGGCGAACCCTCGGCGTACTGCCGCGCACGCTCGACGTTCGCGGTCACGCCGTCGAAGACCTTGTCCGCCAGCAAGCGCGAAACGGCCGCGAGCAGACGGGCGGATTCCAGGACGTTGCGGGCGATCACCGGGAGGTTGACGTTGAGCTGGAAGTTGCCCGCCGCGCCCGCGAAGGCCACCGCCGCGTCGTTGCCGATCACCTGCGCGACGACCTGCAGGGTCGCCTCCGGGATCACCGGGTTCACCTTGCCGGGCATGATCGACGAGCCGGGCTGCAGGTCCGGCAGGGCCAGCTCGCCGAGGCCGGTGCGCGGGCCGGAACCCAGCCAGCGCAGGTCGTTCGCGATCTTGTTCAGCGACACCGCGAGCGTGCGCAGGTGGCCGGACGTCTCGACGACGCTGTCCTGCGTCGCCTGTGCCTCGAAGTGGTCACGCGCCTCGATGAGCGGCAGGCCGGTGACCGACGCGAGTTCCGCCGCGACAGCGCCGCCGAAGCCGTCGGGCGCGTTGAGGCCGGAGCCGACCGCGGTGCCCCCGATCGGCAGCTCACCCAGCCGGGGCAGGCCGGACTTCAGCCGTTCGATGGCGAACCGGATCTGCGACGCCCACGCGCCCGCCTCCTGGCCCAGCGTGATCGGGACGGCGTCCATCAGGTGCGTGCGGCCGGACTTGACCACGTCTGCCCAGTCCGCCGCGCGCGCCTCGATCGCGGTCGCGAGGTGCTCCAGTGCCGGGATGACGTCGACCAGGACGGCCTCGGTCGCGGCGACGTGGATCGTCGTCGGGAACGTGTCGTTCGACGACTGCGACGCGTTGACGTGGTCGTTCGGGTGGACGTCGCGGCCCAGCGCGCGGGTGGCGAGCGTCGCGATGACCTCGTTGGCGTTCATGTTCGACGACGTGCCGGAGCCGGTCTGGAACACGTCGATCGGGAAGTGCGCGTCGTGCACCCCTTCGGCGACCTCGTCGGCGGCCTTCGCGACGGCCTCGGCGATGTCGGCGTCGAGCACGCCGAGCTTCGCGTTCACCCGCGCGGCGGCGGCCTTGAGCAGGCCGAGCGCGCGGATCTGGGCACGCTCCAAGCCGCGGCCGGAGATCGGGAAGTTCTCCACGGCCCGCTGCGTCTGCGCGCGGTAAAGAGCGTCGACCGGGACGCGAACCTCACCCATGGTGTCGTGTTCGATCCGGTATTCCTGTTCAGCCATGACCCCAGTTTCGCGCAGTACCGGCGCGGCCGCTCCGTGTCCTTGGGCACCAAAGTGGCTAGGATCGGCTGTGTTCTCGATCACTGCCATCCACCACTGGCTGGAGCGAGCCCATGACTGGGTCTTCTGGGGATTCCTCTTTCGACATCGTGATCATCGGCGCGGGTCCCACGGGCCTGTTCGCCGCCTACTACGCGGGGTTCCGTGGCCTGTCGATGGCCATCGTGGACTCGCTGCCCGAAGCGGGCGGGCAGGTCACGGCGATGTACCCGGAGAAGATGATCTACGACGTCGGCGGGTTCGCCGCGGTGAAGGGGCGAGATCTCGTCCAGGGCCTCGTCGACCAGGTCGCGCCGTGGAAGCCCACGTACTTGCTGGGCCGCAAGGCCGAGAAGCTGGAGACAGCGCAGGACGGCGGCGTCACGCTCACCCTCGACGGCGGTGAGCTCGTGCACGCCAAGTCGGTGCTGATCACCGCGGGCATCGGCGAGTTCACCCCACGCCCCTTGCCCGCCGGGACGGAGTGGCTCGGCCGGGGGATGGTCCATTTCGTGCCTTCGCTGGCCGCGCACGCGGGGCACCACGTGATCGTCGTCGGTGGCGGCGACTCGGCGTTCGACTGGGTGCTCGCACTGCATCCGACGGCCGCGAGTGTCACTCTCGTGCACCGCCGCGCGAAGTTCCGCGCCGCGGAGTCGATCGTGCGGCAGGCCACCGCGCTCGGCGTCCGCATCGTCACCGACGCCGAGGTCACGCAGTTCGTCGCCGGGCCGGATGGGGCGCTCGTCGGCGTCGAAATCGACGTCAAGGGTGGCGAAACGCTGTCACTGCCCGCGAATTCCGTGGTCGCCGCGCTCGGTTTCACCGCGGATCTCGGCCCGATCGAGAGCTGGGGCCTGGAGATCGATCACCGCGCCATCTCCGTCGACTCGACGATGGCGACGGCGCGCGACCGCGTCTACGCCGCGGGCGACGTCGCCGCGTACCCGGGCAAGGTGAAGCTGATCGCGACCGGCTTCGGCGAGGCCGCGACGGCCGTCAACAACATCGCCGTCGCCCTGAACCCGGACGCGCACCTGTTCCCCGGCCACTCCAGCAACGCCGAGTAAATGCCCCTGAAGGCCACCATCACGGCGTTTTACGCTGTGAGGCCCGTCGCCGACGAGGCGACGGGCTTTTGAAGACACAGTGGCCTTCAGGGACCGTCAAGCAGCGGGGCCGGGGGCGGTTTTTTCGGCGATCCAAGGCGCGTAGGCGACGGCGGAGGTGTAGATCGACGGGGCCGTCGCGCAGGTCAGGTCGCCGTTGCCGGGACGGCTGGTGAGGCCGAGCAGGACCCAGCGGTCGCCGATCTTCGCCA